>JAUWRC010000011.1 GCA_030610745.1 Clostridia bacterium | reverse complement strand
AGGAGGTGAACGATTTCTATAGCTATAAGACATAGTCTTTATTATAAAAGAGCGATTTATAAAGTAAAAACAGTATAAAAATAAAATTGTAAAGGGGGTGAGTACGGTATACTAATATATATCTCTTTTTAGTATACCGTTAAATTATGTTATCAGTAAAGGATAGCGCAAAAAAAATCATAAATGACCTACCTGATGATGTCTCGTATAATGAACTTATAAAAGAATTAGTATTTAAGCGTATGGTTGAAAGAGGAATTCAAGATTCTCAAAAAAATAAAATTATAACCGATGAAGAATTGGAGAAAGAGATTGAGAAATGGTAAGATTGTATTGGACTGATGAGGCAAAATACTACTTAAAGAACATTCATGATTACATCGCATTAGACAATCCAAAAGCGGCGAAAAATGTTGTGAAGAAAATACGGGAAAAGGTACAAATATTAAAGCAATTTCCGGAAATTGGTGGTATATACCAAGGTTTAGACAGAAAAGATATCAGGATAATATACTATACGCATTATAGAATTGCCTATATAATTGTTGATGGACAAAGAATAGATATTATTGGTGTATTCCATGGTGCAATGGAATTAAAGAATTATATAAAATAAATTATTGCCTAACTGACAACTCAATGCAGCGGATTGCGCTAACGCGCAACCGCTGAGTTTGAATATTTATGGGGTCCATCCCATATTCTTGGCATAATAGCAGAAAAGCATTATGGAAGTAAACCCCTAAATTTTTGTGACCATATTGTGACCCTATTTTCGGCTGTTTTTAGGGATGACGGCCAGAAATAGGCATTTTAGAGATAGCTTCCTCCACTTATTGAAAGAGAATTTTTCGGAGCTCCCTCTACACACTAATCTTGACGCAACCAGATTTTTTAGTATATAATGACTATGGTATGAAGTCTATATCTCAAATAAAGTTGGAAAGAGAAGATATAAAAATTAAATTAATCCTCCCTTACAATCCTACCTATATCAAAAAAATAAAGACTATCACTGGCTATTATTGGCACCCCGATAAAAAATATTGGAGTTTTCTTTATAGTTTTGCAACACATCTATTGGAAAGCGGGGTGGACTTGAGATATATTCAGGAACTGCTAGGTCATAAAAGCAGTAAGACAACCGAAATTTATACCCATGTTAGTAACAAAAACTTGCGCAGTATAAGGAGCCCTTTGGAAAGCTTAAATTTAATAAAAAGGAAACAAGGAAGTAATAGTGAAAAATGATTCATCTATAAAGGATATATCTGAAGTACTTCGGATATAACACCAAAATGGAAGGATATCCGAAGTTAGTTCGGATATGAACAAGTTAGGTGAAATCGCTTCAGCAAGGAGAGAATTACTATGAATGACAAATTAGAGGTTTTGATGAAACATTATGAAATATTGGAGAACTATGCAACTTCAGCAGTACCTAATAATAGGAATAATATTTTATCGTTTGGCTTAGCGTCTTTAAGTGCGATTTTAACTGGCAATTTAATCCTTCTTACGGCTACTGGAAAGGAAGCCCTGTCTGGGATAATTTTCATTCTACTCCTTCCCACTTTAAGCATTAGTATTTTATTTTTATGGTTGGGAGAAGTTCACAGAATGATTAGAATGGGACTTTTTTTAGTAGAGTTGGAAAAGAAGATCAATGCAAAATTAAAGGAAGATACATTACGTTGGGAGCAATATATTAGGCAACCTGCCGTTAAAATTAGATATCCAGAAATATTTGTCATTTGCCTTTTTCTTGGAGCAAGCTTCTTCTTTCCCTTGCTGGGTGTTTTTATTATGAGAGAAATTCTTTGTTGGAAATATCTCATAGGTATTCTTATAGCTGATATATTGATTCATCTTGTTATAGTTTATTTGCTTTATTCAAGAATCATCGTTAAATTAAGATGATCGTGCGACTTCACCTAACACGGTGTAAAAGACTATGCTTTGCTCCGTCCCAAATTCAGCTTTGCAGAACTTCTTTTACACCGGAAACGATAGGCAAAATGTCGCTTCGCTTCATTTTGCTTAACGGGACTCGGGCTTCGCCCGAAGCTAGGCTCGTGGCGAAGCGCCATTTTGCCTAACTTCGGGTTTGCGGCATTGCTAAACGCAATTCGCAAATTGCTTCGCAACTTCGCAGACCCGAGTCCCGATAGGCGAAATTGGCCAGAGATGTAATAAAAATATAAGGAGGGTAAAAAAATGGTAGAAAACTTTTTGAGCGAATATTTAACTAAAATCGTTGCTAACAATAGACCCGTTGATGCGATAAACGGTATCGGACCCAAGTACAAGAGGAAATTAGATGATATAGGAATAAGAACAACGAATGATCTTTTAAAAAGAGCACTAAGAGCCAAGAATCGGAGAGCATTATTTTCTGAAACAGATCTTAGCCTTACGGATCTCTATGAATGGGCAGGAATGGCAAGCCTTATGATAGTAAATGGAATCGGCCCTGAAAATGCGGAGATTTTAAACAGGGCGGGGATTGAAAATTTAGGACAGCTTGCCAATCAAAGCAGCACGGCAGCTGTCAAAAAAATAGAGCAATTAAAAGAAAGGAAAACCAGGGTGGTGAAGAGAAAACCTTCACAAAAGACCTTGGCTTCATGGATTGATGAAGCAATAATTCTTTTTGATGAGCTAGAATTACAAAAATCAGACATCGAGGGTCTAACTCCTGCAACATTACGAGAGTTGGATTATAAAATTCATGACCTCCTGAACTTTCAGAGCTGGAAATCATTTATTCAGCTTGGTAATTCTCTTCAGGGGTTGGCTAATTTCAAAATCCGGGAGTTTAGAATTCAACAACAGCTATGGGAAAAATTCCAAGAAGTAAATAATCGCTCAAAAAAGTTTGACAAATACCAAGACCAATTGAAAAACCCAAATATTACAGAGATTATCAAAAATCATTTAATAGAGATGGGGGAATCGAAGAAAGATATCGCTAAATTCATCAAAGAGCTAAAGTATGGCAAATTGGATAAATACGGTCCCAAAAATGATCTTGGGAATTTTACCTTATCTAAAGACGAATGTAAATTTGTGATATTTATTGGAACGCTAGGTGCCTATTTAAATATCTTAGGTAAAATTAATGGTTATCCAAAACCTGAGAAGGATTTTATAACAACAGTAATGGATCATAAGGTTCAATTGGAAGAAATAAGAGACCTTGTACCGGAAGAAGAGAATATTGAGATAACTCAAAAAGACATTGATTCTATTCACGATACGGTCCACAGTAAACTATTAGATCCAGTAAGGAAACAAGTTAATGAAATAGAGACAGAAATAGAGGAAATTCTAAAAGACATCTATGGCTGTTTGGTTGCAAAGAAATTAGAAAAGTTAGAAAAAACCACAGCAGTGAATTTATGGCGGCTGGATGAACAGTTCGAGAAGTTCTCCCGGATTACGTATAGAACATTGCCCTTATTATATCGAACTCTTAACCCTCCTGCTGAGGATGTCCGTTTAACTGTCAAACTAAGTGCTCTTTTAGAAAGACAAGTTATTTTATACGGAATATGTTTATATTTCCTAGCTCTAAACTATAATTCTCGATTAGGAGCTTCAAGTATTTTGGAAGAAGAAATTAATAAGGCAAAAAAGGCTGTTTTCGAGTCTCAGTTGCCAAAAAGAGATTTTGTTCCACTTTCTGAACTGTTGGAAGAAACTAGCAAATTCAAGAATTCTGTTATAGAAACATGCGGAAAGGTTAAATTAACAATGGAATGGCGAAAATCGGATAAGGTAGGATTTATTCTACAACAGAATGGAAAACAAGTCGATGTAATATTAAAAGGTTGTGAAGCTAAAAATATATTACCACCTGAAGACAGCTTCGTACTATTGTCCGGGGAATTAAAAAATACTCGGGAGGAGCTTATGATAGAGGTAGAGAAATTCAATTTTGAATCTCTGAAAAAGCAAAGCTGGCTTGACCAAATCATGAAGTTAAATAACGATTATTGGTACAGTGAAGATTATGTTATTAAAAGTGATAGATTCCTTCGCTTTAGCGAGTCGGCAAGATGGATGATAAAAATGTATAGGAGGTCAATGTAGATGCATACCTGTGACTGTAGTGAACTTAAAAACGAACTTGACCTGATGGAAGAAAAGGTGCAGGAAGCTGGAAAGAAAAAACAGGATTATCGAATATCGCTCACAGCTCAAGAAGAGTATACACAGAGTATTTTAGATATGGCTAATAGCGTTTATGAGTTTTTTGAATTTGATGATGTAGACGATCTATTGGATTTTATATCAGACCTTGAAGAGCTTGCCGGAAAAATTGCTGCAAGCGGAGTGGCTCTTGCACGTGCTAAAGCATTAGCAGCTTACATTGTTCTTGTGTTAACGTACTATGTCTCAACCGCAGCAGCCAGCGTAGCTCTTGAAGCGTTTTATCGAAACCGATTAAATTATTGGTCAACCGAACTTGAGAAGAGAAAAAAGAAATATGGCATAATCAAAGATAAACTCAATGGTTGCTATTCGAGTTTAACAGAATGCAAGGGATGTGGCGAAGAATACGTGGACAAAAAGGAATGCGGCAGAAAGTGCTCTGGTTGCGGAAGGTGGTACTGTACTAATTGCTTCGATGAAGCCATTGAGAGTGCTGAACTTGCGGCAGGGGAGGCTTTCTGATATGTACGAATATAGAGCAAAATTAGACAGGGTCGTAGATGGAGATACTTTGGATTTGATCATAGATGTCGGATTCAAAATGACCACTAATCAGAGAATAAGGTTAGCGCATATTGACACTCCAGAAACATATAGGGTAAAGAAAACATCTGAAGAATATAAAAAGGGCGTTGAAGCCAAGGAATATGTAGAGAAACGATTGGCAGATAACCAAAACGAGATGAGAATAAATACTTACAAAAAGATTGGAAAATATGGCAGATATATTGGGATTATATGGCTAGAAGACAGCGATGTTTCATTGAATGATGAACTTGTTCAAAATGGATACGCAAAGAAAATCTGAAAGGATGCCGCCGATAAAGGGCCAGCTTCATATAACGGGACTCGACTTTGACAGTCAAAATCGAGCTAAAATAGGATTTCTATGGCTTTATAAGGGCAGACTGGGATGCAGGCTCCACAGGCAATGCATTTATCCTTGTCAAAAGAGACTTCCATTTTATCTCTATCAACTAAAATAGCTCCTGTAGGGCAGAGAGGAACACAGAGAGTGCAGTGAGTGCATCGGGTCTCAAGCCATCTTATATCCTGCGCCAGAGGCTGGGTTCTTACTCCTAACCTCTTAAGATAACCTATTCCCTTATTCAGAGCATTTTTCTCGCCCTCTATCTCTATCATAAGCCGCCCTTCTTCTTGCGGGCTAATCTTTGCTCTGAGAATATTAACCACCAAATCATAATCTTTGATAAGGTGATAGGTAATAGGTTCTTCTACCACCTTATGAGGAAAAGTTAAAACTAATCTTTGCTTGGCCATGGTACGTCTCCTATTTTAGAGGTTTATACGCTTGCCGAAGGACATTTTCTGAAGGAGCCTTATAGCCGCCACCTTAACGAGGCTTCTGAGCGAAGGAAAAAGAAAGATTTACTGTTTGAGGAACGAAGTGACGAGTTTGAATCTTTCCCGTAGCGAAGAAGCTGAGCAGTAATAATCCAAAGCAGATATACAGCGACGGAAGAAAATTGTCCTGAGGCTTATCTTATCGGTCTTTCCTTGAGAGGTTTAAATGTTACTCCCGAATCAGCCGAAGGAAGCAGCTTTACCGCTTCAGTCAAAAGAAACTCTCCTTTTTTAATCCAATCCTTGAGGATGGCAGCTATTTTTCTCGCTTTGGCATAGCTAGAAAGACTAGCTGTAGGAACTTCCTTCCCTTGAAAGGTTATCTTGCCGCTTTTAAGCTGGGCATAATTTACTTCACCCAGACTTTCTGACCCTCCTTCAGGATAAGTCTTATTATAGTCGACAATCTGAGTGTAAATTTCCTTATCTTTAACGGCTGTATATTGCAGTGTCTCCTCGTTAAGGATGGGAATAGGAATCCCAATTCCAACGGTCAGGCTAGCTCCGTATCCTCTCAGTGATGTTCCCCTCAGCCATTCCGGACTCATTTTCTTTAAATCACCCATTACAGCAATAGTACCGGCGCTAGAGCGAGGAATACCACCCTTTGTACGGGCAACACCTGGGTTATGCTGTGTTCCCTGCCAGACAAGGTAACCTATTCCCCCTCCCAAAAAAATCCTCGTTCCAATGCCAATAGTTTTATAATAAGGGTCGTTAAAGAGAGGTGAGAGCTGACCGGCACTAGAATAATTGGCATTACCTAGTTTTGGCTGCAGTGTTCCCATATAGGTATAGATAACCTTATCGGAAAGGTTTACTGCCACAGGGTAGTTTTGATAGGCATTTCTTGGATTAAAGAGAACCGCTTCATTGAGGTCCTTTATGTTAATCCAGGTTTCCAGGTTTTTTCGCGGATAACAGTCTGTTCCATAAGAGGTGGCTACTAGCTTTATGTCCTTACCCGCCACCAGATCCTCAATCAGATGTCCTCCTCCATAGGCAAAATCTCCCGGATGGACCCTATTGCGAGGATCGTCCTCAGGAAGGCTGGTAGCTCCTATTAAAATATCTACAGCGGCAAACCCTGTATATGCAGGAACCTCATTAAGGTAAACTTTTTCCAGTTTTATCCTGGGTTTGGAATGTCCTATGTTAAAGTAGGCTCCCGATGAACACATGGGGCCGAAGGTAGCGGTAGTGACCACATCTACTTCTTGAGAAGCTTTTTTAACTCCCTTTTCCTCAACAATGTCAATAATTTCTTCTGCTGTTACTACTACAGCCTCTCCCTTTTTTATCTTTTTGTTGATTTCGGCGATTGTTTTGGCCATTTCATCTTCCTTTCATCCCAACTCTAGCATCTTATCTACGGCTCTTCTTGCCCTGTTGGCTATTTCGGTTGGAACCTTGACTTGAAATTGCATCTTTTCTAAGGACCATACAACCTTTTTTAAAGTAATTAGTTTCATATCAGGGCAGATGGCTTGCTCAGTGGCAGGGAAAAACCTTTTTTCTGGATTTTCCTTACGCAGCCGGTGAATAATTCCTAACTCTGTGCCCACTATAATTTCAGGAGCCTCTGTCTCTTTGGCAAATTTACACATTCCTACCGTACTTTGAACCTCATCAGCCAGACTAATTACCTCGGGGGTACACTCCGGGTGAACCATTACCTTAGCCTGGGGATGCTCGGCTTTTAATCTGATGATATCTTCGGGGAGTATTCTTACATGAGTGGGGCAATAGCCATGCCAGAGGACTAGATTTTTGTTTAACTGGCTAGAGACATAATGACCTAGATGTTGATCAGGAATGAATAGAATTTCTTTTGTTTTATTCAACTTTTTGACGATTTTAATGGCGTTAGCTGAGGTACAACAAATATCTGATTCTGCCTTAACCTCAGCACTAGAATTAACATAGCATATTACATAGGGGTTAAGATGCTTTTTTTTCTCTTCTTTCAACTTCTTAACGGTAGCCATATCTGCCAGGGGACAGCCAGCATTTATCTCAGGTAATAAAACTATCTTGTCAGGACAAAGAATAGAGGCGGTTTCAGCCATAAAAAGAACCCCACAGAAAACAATAACTTCTGCACTCGTTTTAGCCGCTTTTCTACTCAAATCCAAAGAATCTCCTACAAAATCAGCTATATCCTGAACTTCTCCTAACTGATAATTATGAGCCAGGATAACGGCATTTCTCTCTTTTTTAAGCTGAGTGAGTTTATCTATTAAAGCTTGATTTCTATTATTTTTCATAGAGATTTTCTCCCTTTTTCTTATTTCCCCCTCACTTTTTCCTCTCCCCTAAAGGGAGAGGAAACCACTCACCATTCACTATTCAGGAGTTCGTGAGGATAGCCTTTCTAAAATCATTTTGGCGACTTTTTCTCCAGATAGCAGCATACCGCCAAAGATTGGGCCCATCCTTGGTCCACCAAAAACTGCATTTGCTGCCATTCCTGCAACATAAAGGCCAGGATAGACTTCTTTTGTATTATTTACAATTGTTTTTTCTCCAACTTCAGCCCACATAGGCTTTTCTCCCATAATACCTCCACTTTCAGTTTTCAATTGAGGACCTATTTTCTTTTCAACAATTCTTGCCAATTCGCTGTCATGTCCGGTAGCATCAACTGCTGCTTTGCATCCTATGGTTAAAGGATCAACATGAAGTTTAGCCATCTGAACAGGTGACCAATTTAAGACCAGGCCGGTAATTTTTTCCCCTCGAATCATCACATCTTCCACACTGATTAGATTAAATATTTTTAACCCTGCCTTTACAGCCTGAAAGGCCAGGCCAACAGTAGCCTCAATGGAATCTGCCAGATAATAGCCTTTCTTATATTCCTTTATTCTGACCCCTAGCTCATTTAATATCCTCTTGCTCTCTTCCTGGATGACGATTTTATTAAACATCATACCCCCACCCCACATACCGCCGCCGACGGAGAGCTTTCTCTCAAATATAGCTACTTTCTTTCCCTCTTTAGCAAGACAATATCCAGCCATGAGTCCTGCCGGGCCAGCACCAACTATGGCCACATCAAGTTTTATAGATTGGAGAAAATCCTCCATAAAACTTTTTACAATGGCTTCAGAAATGACTAAATCGTCTAACATTATCTCCTCCTTTTAATTAGCGTTTATGTCTTTTCCTCCAGGGAAAACTTATTTATTTTATCTTTGATTTTAATAGGGTAATCGCCAGAAAAACAAGCAGTACAAAATGTCTGCGGTGGAAGTGCTGCGGATTCTAAAAGACCTTCCATACTCAGATAGCCTAAACTGTCCGCACCAATAAATTCTTTGATTTCTTCAACTTCTTTATTTGAAGCAATAAGTTTTCTTCTTTGGGGAGTATCAATTCCAAAATAACAGGAGTATTTAATAGGGGGAGAAGAAATTCTTAAATGAACCTGGGTTGCCCCAGCCTCCTTTAAAGCTGAAACCCTTCGTCTTGAAGTAGTTCCTCTAACAATTGAATCATCTACTACAATAATTCTTTTGCCCTTCAAGATTTCCTTGATAGGATTTAATTTAATTTTTACTTCTAAATCTCGTACTTGCTGACTTGGTTCAATAAAGGTACGGCCAATGTAGTGATTGCGGGTCATTCCAAATTCAAAAGGAATTCCTGACTCTTGTGCATAGCCCAGGGCTGCACTATTACCTGAATCTGGAACAGCCATAACTAAATCTGCTTGAACTGGGGCCTCTTTGGCTAATCTTTTGCCTAATTTCTTTCTGATACAGTGTACGCTTTGTCCAGAGATTTGACTGTCAGGTCTGGCAAAATAGATAAATTCGAAGATACAAAAAGCATGGCTGTCGAAAGGGAAGGGCTTTATAGACTTTAGACCGTCTTTACTAATTAGCAAAATTTCTCCCGGTTCAATATCTCTTATGTAACTAGCTCCAACTAAATCAAAGGCGCAGGTTTCAGATGAAACTACCCATCCACTGTCCAGCTTTCCTAAACATAGGGGTCTAAATCCATAAGGATCTCGTGCAGCTATTAATGAATTTTTATCTAAAAGTAGGAGTGAATATGCTCCCTTGACTTGCTTTAAAGCTTCAATAAAAGCATCTGACAGGTTCTTCTCTCGAGACTTAGATAAAAGATGAATAATGATTTCTGAATCCAGAGCTGTTTGGAATATTGACCCGGAAGATTTTAGCTGTCCATGAAGCTCTTTGGCGTTAACCAAATTACCATTATGGGCTATAGCTAGTGTCCCTTTAGATGTCTCCGCCAGGAAAGGTTGAGTATTTTTAATATTTGAAGAACCCGTAGTAGAATAACGAACATGCCCAACAGCCATATCACCAGTTAGTCCGGATAAATTTTTAGGGTTAAAAATTTCAAAGACCAATCCCATCTCTTTTATTGTCCTGAAGCGGGTATGGTCAAAAGTTATTATCCCTGCGCTTTCTTGCCCTCGGTGCTGCAAGGCATAAAGCCCTAAATAAGTCAGTTTAGCAGCATCCTTATGCCCGAATACCCCAAAAATCCCGCATTCTTCCTTCAGCATTTGCCTCACCTCTTTTCTGCGTTAACTATAGCATATTTTTGTTTACTTCTCAACTGTTTTCTATCTCCTTAACTTGCAGTACTATAAAAGCTTAAGTAAATCTAAAGGGTGTTCTATCAGAACTTGTGCACCGCTAGATATGAGTTCTTCGGCCTCTCGAAATCCCCACAATGCTCCTACTGCATACATACCTGCAGCGCTTGCTGTTTTCATATCAGTATCGGTATCTCCTAAATAAATAAATTCACCTGGCAAAATATCAATTTTTTTTGCTATCAATTTTGCTGCCATGGGGTTAGGTTTTTTAGGTATATCTGGACGTATCCCAAAAATTTCTTCAAAATTCCAATTAGACAAAAATTTTGTAACCACTATTTTCGTTAAATCATCATATTTGTTGGATAATATAGTCAATTTTAACTTACGTATTTGTAACTCATCAAGAAGCTCTGTAATCCCATCATAAAGGCGAAGATTATCGGCCCAGTGTTTCCCGTATTCTTCCTTCACAGCATTAAAACATAAAGAAACTATCTCTTCACTTTTATGCATTTCTGGCAGTGACCTGAGAACAAGACTTTTCGTACCATCTCCCACAAAATACTTGTAAGACTGAATATGGTGAGTGGGATATCCAAATCGGGCAAGTACAGCGTTCATAGAATTGGCAATATCTTTAAGCGAGTCCACCAGTGTACCGTCTAAATCAAATAGTACAGCTTTATATTTCATTAAGAATTTTCCTTTCAAATTCACGGACGTTACCTCTTTCTCGATAATGAAGGATTTTAATATCAAGAAAGTCTTTGCGTTCGATAGAGAATTCATACAGGCAGGAATTAAATTGATAGAATAACTTTAAAATGATAAAGCGAGAGATACGAGTTACGAATCACAAACGGGGGTCAGTATTACAAGCCTGATTCCGTAAGGAATAGACCTTCCTTCGGAATCAAGGTATGATACTCTTGGATGGATTTTACCTTTATTTCTCCGCACATCGCTGCTTCTATTCCCTCTACACTTGCCATGGCTGCGGCAATTGTAGTCAGATAAGGAATTTTATACTGGATAGCCACTTTTCTAATGTAACTGTCGTCATATTTACTTTCACTGCCTACCGGGGTATTGATTATTAACTGTATACACCCATTGTAAATATCATCTGTTATATTGGGTCGTCCCTCGTGCAGTTTTACTGCCAGATGAGATTCTATGCCATTACTATTCAGATAAGCTTTAGTTCCTCTTGTGGCCAGGAGCTTAAAACCCAGCTGGCTAAGTTTACTGGCTATTTGGAGAATATACTTTTTATCTCTGTTGGCTACGGAAATGAGGACTGTCCCTTCAGTAGGTAATCTCATACCTGCGGCTTCCTGCGCTTTGTAAAAGGCCAATCCAAATGAAGAAGCGATACCCATCACCTCTCCTGTTGCCCTCATCTCGGGCCCTAGAATAGGATCAACAGCAGGAAACATATTAAAGGGGAATACAGCTTCCTTCACCCCAACATGGGAAATTTTTCTCTTACCTGTCCCTGCCTCGCCCGGCTCTCTCGCAGCAATAGAGGTGGCAGAGGGGCCTGACTGCGAGCGTTCTCGCTCAGGCAAGCCTGCAGGAAGTATATCTTTTAACTTTTTACCTAGCATAACTTGTGTTGCCATTTTTGCTATTGATACACCCATAACCTTGCTTACTACAGGAACAGTTCGCGAAGCACGGGGATTAGCTTCTAATATATAGACCTTGCCGTCGGCTATGGCATACTGAATGTTCATCAGGCCGACCACTTTAAGGGCCCTGGCGATTTTTTTTGTGTACTCTTCTATGATGGCCAGATTTTCTTTGGAAATATTACGTGATGGAATTACGCAAGCGCTATCTCCTGAATGAATTCCTGCCAGCTCTATGTGCTCCATTACTGTAGGGATATAAACATCTTCACCATCACTAACAGCATCAACTTCAACTTCGAGAGCCTCTTCTAAAAATTTATCAATTAACATTGGGTATTCCGGGCTGACTTCTATAGCTGTTTTTGCATAATTTAAAAATATCTTCTCATTATATACAATCTGCATACCTCTTCCACCCAGGACAAAAGAGGGACGCACCATTAAAGGGTATCCTATTTTTTTAGCCACAGCCAGTGCCTCTTCTACTGAACAGGCAATACCGCTTTCAGGCTGAGGGATATTGAGCTGGTGTATTATCTTTCTAAATTTTTGTCTGTCTTCAGCTAAATGAATACTCTCAGGAGTTGTACCCAGAATGTTTACACCGGCCCTGGAAAGCTCCCTGGCTATATTTAAAGGGGTCTGCCCTCCGAACTGCACGATTATCCCTTGAGGTTTTTCTTTTTCATAAATACTTAATACATCTTCCACTGTCAGAGGTTCAAAGTAGAGTTTGCTTGAAGTGTCATAATCGGTGGAAACTGTTTCCGGATTACAATTGATCATTACAGATTCAATCCCTTCTTCCCGTAAGGTAAAGGCAGCATGGACACAGGTATAATCAAACTCTATACCCTGACCAATACGGTTAGGCCCGCCGCCTAAAATCATGATTTTTCGCTTGGGCGAGGTGCTAACCGAATCTTTAGCATTATATGTTGAAAAATAATAGGCAGCATCAGCACCACTTACTGGCACTTTTTCATACGCTTGCCTCTTTCCTAGATTAAGTCGCTGGGTGCGGATCTCTTTTTCTGTCTTGCCTAATAGTTGGGCAAGGTATCTATCTGAAAAACCGTCTTCCTTAGCTTTTACCAGCAAATCCTGGGGTAGGTCTTTACCTCTAATTTTTTTTATCTTTTCTTCAAATTCTACCAATTCCTGCATCTGGCTAATAAACCATTTATTGATTTTGGTCATCTGATAAAGCTCTTCTATAGATATACCTTTACGCAATGCCTCATACATCAAGAAAATGCGCTCACTTGAGGGGTTAACTAATTTTGCTTTAATTTCAGAAAGAGAGGCTTGGGCAAAATCCTTTGCCCCTCCCAGACCATATCTTTTAATCTCCAGAGAGCGTATTGCCTTTTGAAATGCCTCCTTGAAATTTTTACCTATACTCATCACCTCACCCACAGCTTGCATCTGTGTTCCAATTTTATCTTCAGCTTGAGGAAACTTCTCAAATGCCCATCTGGCGAATTTTACCACCACGTAATCTCCACTGGGCGTATATTTATCAAGTGTGCCCTCCCTCCAGTAAGGGAGCTCATCAAGGGTTATACCCACAGCCAGTTTTGCAGATATGCGAGCAATAGGAAACCCTGTTGCCTTTGAAGCCAGGGCTGAAGAACGCGAAGTACGGGGGTTAATTTCAATAACCACGACTCTATCATCCTGGGGATTGTGGGCAAATTGCAGGTTACAGCCACCCAATACACCGATAGCATCAACAATCCTGTAAGACATTTCCTGAAGTTTTTCTTGTAATTTTTTTGAAACAGTGAGCATTGGTGCTACACAGAAGCTATCCCCGGTGTGCACGCCCATTGGGTCAACATTTTCAATAAAACAAACTGTAATTTTGTTCCCCTTTGCATCTCTGACTACCTCAAGTTCAAGTTCCTCCCAACCCAGAACTGACTGCTCCACAAGTACCTGGCCTATCAGACTGGCTGATAGGCCTCTGGCAACAATTGTCCTTAATTCTTCTACATTATAGGCAATGCCGCCGCCGGTCCCACCTAAGGTATAAGCAGGCCTTAAGACCACAGGATACCCAAGCTCCTCGGCTATTCTTTCTGCCTCATCAATAGAATGTGAAGGAGAGCTTTTTGGCACAGACAGCTCAAGTTTAGCCATGGTCTCTTTAAAGGTAATTCTGTCTTCGCCCTTTTCTATGGTATCTGCTTTTACCCCGATCAATTTAACATTGTATTTATCCAATATCCCTTTTTTGCTAAGTTCAGCGGAAAGGTTAAGTCCTGTCTGGCCGCCAAGGTTAGGCAGCAGGGCATCTGGTTTTTCCTTAATAATTATCTTCTCCATATTCTCAAGAGTAAGTGGTTCAATGTAAGTCTTGTCGGCCATTTCCGGGTCAGTCATAATAGTAGCAGGATTGGAATTTGCCAGGATGACCTCATATCCCTCCTCTTTGAGAGCTTTACAGGCCTGGGTTCCAGAATAGTCAAACTCACAAGCCTGGCCAATTATGATTGGGCCTGAACCGATAATCAATACTTTCTTTATATCTTTTCTCTTAGGCATTGACTAATTTCCCTTTCTTTGATTCCAGGAATAGGTTGATTCCGAAGGAATAGGTATAATTTTAGCAGTTTTCCTTGAAAAAGACAAATACACGGGCTTAGAACTTACAGAAAAAGATATAGAAAAGGCCATTAAGTGGGCAAGAAAAAAAAGGAGAAGAGAGGAAAGGAGAGGAGAGGAAAGGAAAGGAAAGGAGAGGAAAGCTTCCTTTATTATAAGTGGAGATAGACATCTGTTAGCTGTTAAAAAGTAAATATTCACTAAAGCACGTATACTACTGTGCATTGCGTGCAGACAGGCGAGGAATCTCATACTGCGTATCTCCCTCGCAATGACACGGGGTTCACTGAGTATTTACGTTAAAAAATACCAGAATGTCTAGATTGTAAAGCTAAAAGATTTTTTTGAGATTATTGAAAATCGCCAATAAAGCTTATTAACTTACCCACCCACGAAGTTTCATTGCTTTAACTACACGCTGGACAGCAACAACATAAGCAGCTTGCCGCATATTTATGTTGTACTTTTTAGAAATATCCAGTACCGAGTGATAAGCGGTGGTCATTTTCTTATCTAACTTCTGGCGAACTTCTTTTTCATCCCAGTAATACATATAGAAGTTCTGCACCATCTCAAAATATGAAACTGTTACTCCGCCAGCATTGCATAAGAAATCAGGTATTACATGAATATTATTTTTATATATAATATTATCTGCCTCCGGGGTAGTTGGGCCATTAGCTAATTCAGCAATAATTTTAGCCTTGATGTTTGGAGCATTCTTTTCTGTAATGACATTTTCTAGGGCTGCAGGAATAAGTATATCCACTTCAAGCTCCAAAATCTCTTCATTGGAAATAGCTTTAGTATTTGGGAAGTTAATCACTGAACCTGTCTGGGCCTTATGTTCCCGAACCGCTTCTGGTTCAAGCCCTTCCTTGCTAAATATGCCTCCTTTGCTATCACTGATAGCGACTATTTTACAGCCGAAAAGAGATTTAGCAAGGTATGCTCCATAATATCCAGCATTCCCATAGCCTTGCACGGCAAGGGTAGCTTCCTTGAGGTCTATACTGCAAACTTTTACCGCTTCACGAACCGTGTACAAGCCGCCCCGGGCTGTGGCATCACCTCGCCCAGCAGAACCGCCAAGGCTAAGAGGCTTGCCCGTAATGGCACCAAATTGATTCTTCCCAGTAATTTTTGAATACTCATCCATCATCCAGGCCATAACTTGCGGATTTGTATAAACATCAGGAGCGGGGATATCTTTATCAGGGCCGATAAACTGCCATACACTTTGCATGTATGCACGAGATAAGCGTTCTAATTCACCTTGAGACATTTCTTTAGGATTACAGATAACGCCGCCTTTTGCTCCTCCAAGGGGTAGATCAAGGAGAGCACACTTCCATGTCATCCAGGCAGCAAGTGCCCGCACAGTATCAATCGTTTCATCCGGATGAAATCGAATTCCTCCCTTTGTCGGGCCTCTGGCATCATTGTATTGAACCCTGAATCCCTGAAATACACGGATTGTGCCATCGTCCATACGAACTGGCAGTGATAGGTGAAGTTCACGCATGGGAACTCGAAGAATTGCATGTACATTTGCATCTAACTTGAGAACCTTTGCACACTCATCCAACTGCCTTTGTGCAACTTCAAAAGGGTTTTGATTTGCCATTTTTTACCTCCATTTTTGATTTTTCCCTTGTTGTGACAATTTCCCCCTCACCCTGTCCCTCTCCCCCTGTGGGGAGATGGACAGGGTGAGGGGACGCGATTTTACGATTCACGATGTCTTTTTGCGATAAGTATAGTATCGCGCAATTCCTCAATATTTTTAGCACGCAGCCAGTTCTTGTCAAAATCCACATCCTGGGCAATTTGTGCAATGGCTGATAGTGCACGCAAATGAAAGTTCCTTTCATCAGGCGAGCCAACTAATATAAAGGCAGCATAGACAGACGGCACCTCTTTGGTGAAATTAATACCGGCCTCACATCTTGCCATAATCAACTCGAATTTATGTTTACCCTCAACAGTTATATGTGGAATGGCCAACCCAGGTCGTATTACTGTTGTTGTCTCTTTCTCACGTGCAATAAGAGAATTGAGCAGCTCTCGCTCATCAATATTTAATCGCTCAGCAAGTTTCTTAGCCACAATCCTGAAAAATTCTGTAAGTGTAGTTTGTTTACCTATATCAATTATCTGGCATCTTTTCACTAATTTATCAAATCTATCCTCAACTATTTCATCACGCTCTTTTAAAATTTCGCGAAGTTCCGTACTCAATGAATCACCGGCTATCTCTTTAGTAGTAATACGCTCAATAATATGTATCAGGGCAGATTTGCGCATAGTTCTCTCACGGGTGTAAATCTTATACCATAAAATGCTTAAAAGGATAAATCCACCTGCTACTAAAAGTGCTACACTGCCCATATGGTACAAGAAAAAACCATAACCAATAAGTCCGGCTATGGGCAGCCAGGGATATAAGGGCGAGGTGAATGCTGGTTTATAATTGAGAATTTTTGACTCACGCATAATAATGCATGCCAGCATCACCAGCATAAACAATATAATTTGCATGGTAGAGGCTACTTTTACCAGATTTTCAAGGTCCAGAAAGAGTATAACTGTGAACATGAAAATCCCGGTAAATATTATAGAGAGATGTGGTGTGGTGAATCGCTTATTCACCCTGGCAAAAAATTCAGGCAGAAGCCCATCACGGCTCATGGCCATAGGAAAACGTGATGCAGATAGTATTCCTGCATTGGCTGTAGAAACAAAAGCAAGTATTGCTGCAAATGCCATAATTACACTGCCAGTTGTACCAAAGATTTTATATCCACCGCTTGATATGGAGGTAAGTGAATGGGCAAATTCGCCTCCATCAAGCAAACCCACAGTTACAAAAATGGTCAATCCGTAAAGGAGCATTACCACACAAAATGCTAATATCATTCCCTGAGGGAGATTCTTGGCAGGATTCCTGACCTCTCCGGCAACGCTGGCAGCTTTTGTCAGGCCACCGAATGATATAAAGACCATACCTATCGCTGCTAAGAGAGCACGCTTATCAAATGGCATAAATGGTGTGTAACGGTGAACGTTAAGGGACATCGTTCCACGAAAGATATAGAGGGATAATAAAGTAATAAGCAGGATTACAATAAAAATCTGAACCCTACCGGTGAGTTTCACACTTGTCAGGTTGAGAATTGTAAAAAATACACAGAATCCCAGAGCAATGAATTTAATCTGCCAGGCGGTGATATTTGGATTAATCAATGTTGCGAATGCACCAATGCCAACTAAGGCAAATGCACTTTTAAGGCTAAGGGAGAACCAACTGGCAAGTCCGCCTATTGTACCCGCTGCTGAGCCCATGCTGCGCTCAATAAAGAAATAACTGCCACCAGCTCTGGGCATAGCCGTAGCCAGCTCAGTCTTGGCAAACAAGGCAGGTAAGATTAATATACCGGCCAGAATATAGACTAAAATTATCGCTGGCCCAACTTTAGCATAAATGAGGCCCGGAAGAATAAATAACCCAGAACTAATCATTGCCCCAGTGGCGATACAAAATACACTCATACCGCTCAGTTGGCGGGTTAATCTCCTATCTTTATTATTAGTCATACCTTAATTCGATAGTATAAGAATTTCCTTTTCCCCCTCACCCTCCCTATAAGGAGGGTGAGGGGGAAAATTCTATTTTATTGTCCCTGTCTAGTATCTTTGATAATCACTTCTTTCTCTACTTCTAGGTGGGCGAGCCTCGTCAACTTTCAAGCTGCGTCCTTTGAAATCGGAACCGTTCAACGCTTCTTTTGCTTTTTCAGCTTCCGATGGGCTAGACATTTCAACGAATCCAAAGCCTCTACCTTGAATTATATTGACTTGCTTAACTTCACCATGAGCGGAAAACAGCTCTTCCAACTCTTCACTAGTTACAGAGTAACTAAGATTTCCTACATAAAGTTTACTACCTTGCATTCTAATCTCCTTTTCTTCTTTATTTCCCTTTGTCCAATAATGTTTCTTTTGGAGGTAGAAGCAAGATAAGCCTCAGGACGATTTCCTTCTGTCGCTGTATATCCGCTTTGGATTGAGTCTGCTCAGCTTCTTCGCTACGGGAAAGATTTGAACTCGTCGCTTCACTCCTCAAACAGTAAATCTTTCTTTTTCCTTCGTTCAGAAGCCTCGTTAAAGTAGCGGCTATAAGGCTCCTTTAGAAAATGTCCTTCGGCAAGCGTATTGAAATTCCTCAGGATAGTGATTCTAACCTCTTCAGTAACAATATTATCAAACATAAGAGAACTTTCATTAAACTTATTCTGAAAGATTTAATTGAGTATTCTTACCACCTCCTCAGTACTTATCAGTCACTTCATATAACTTAAGGTAATTGAATTTGGTTCATTATCGGCGTGTTATGATATTATAGATGGAAGAAAAAGTCAAGAAATGCCTCAGGACAATTTTCTTCTGTCGCTGTATATTCGCTTTGAATTATTTTCTGCTCAGCTTCTTCGCTACGGGAAAATTAGCCTATTCCTTCGGAATCAAACTCGTCACTTTGTTCCTCAAACAGTAAATCTTTCTTTTTCCTTCGCTCAGAAGCCTCGTTAAGGTGACGGCTATAAGAATAAGAATTCTTTACGGAATATATAAGGCTCCTTCAGAAAATGTCCTTCGGCAACTGTGTAAATTTCCTAAATACCAATACTTTCTTGATGGGGCTAAAAATAATGGGGCTAAAAAACTTGACTATAAGGATTTCTTTCCGTAAGATTAAGCATAACCGACGCGCAGCTCGAAGGTTTTGTGAAGTTATCGTTTCTGAATGAGGTATTAAAATGTCCTGGAAATTAGAGAAAGAGAGGTTGGGCAAAGAGATAGTATGTTCTCTTTATGAGAAAGGAATGATAAAAACCTGGTATAGGGACAAGCCTGAGGGTTGGGTTCTTATTTCGGGAATCTGGAGTCCATTTTACATCCAGCTGCGCCTTCTTTCTTCTTATCCCGAGCTTTTAAAGAAAATAGGGTATGCTATGGGGAAAATGATAAAGGAAGAGGCCCAAGGGGTGAATAAAGTAGTAGGAGTTGCTATGGCTGGCTTGCCAATAGCAACCGCTATCGCGCTTTCCCATGAGATATCCTCTGCTTTTACAAGAAAACTGGAAGGGATAAGAAGTTTAGAAGAGTTTCGAGCTTCTATAGGAAAATATGGAGAGCATACATTGGTAGAAGGTGATTTTAAAAACGGGGATAGAATAATAATCGTTGATGATTTAGTTACAAGATTTGACAGTAAACTTATCGTTATTGAACAAGTGAAATCTGAAGTAGAAAGTAGGGGTTTGAGCAATATTATCTTGAGGGATGTGGCTGTCTTGATTGATAGAGAACAAGGGGCTTGCCAGAGAGCAAAGGAATATGGAATATCTTTATATTCGTTGATTCCCTTTGAAACAAAGGGACTGCCCTGGCTAAAAGAGAAAATGTCTTCTCAGGAATATCAAGTGATAATGGAGTATTTAGAAAATCCAGATAAATATCAGAAATAGGAGATACAAAGAGAGTTGGTTGAATGAAAAAAATCAAAACATTAGAGGAGCTTAATAGGCTTAAAGAGAAAAGTACAGAATTAATTTACCCTCATAAAACCAAAATTCTTGTGGGGATGGCTACCTGTGGCCTTGTTTCAGGGGCCCAGGAAGTATTTCAAGCTATAAAAGAAGAAATTAAAGAAAAGAAGCTAGATATAATACTGGCTCGAACCGGATGCATGGGTTTCTGTCAGAAAGAACCCCTGGTTGATATTATAAAACCAGGATGGCCAAGAATATCATACTGTGAGATGAATTCTAAAAAGGCAAAGGAAGCTATTCGTTTGCTGGCTCAGGGAAAACTCAAGAAGGAATGGATACTAGCCAAACTAGAAAAGGAAGAGTGCCTTATTGAAGAAACAGTAAGGTCATATTCCCTGAATGGTCTGCCAGAAGAGATAGAGCGAATACCCTTATATGAAGATATTCCTTTCTATAAAAAACAGATTAAAATTGCTATGAGAAATTGCGGTTTCATTGACCCAGAAAATATAACCGAATACATCGCTCGAGCAGGTTATAGTAGTTTGTATAAAGTGCTTACCCAGTATAAGCCTGAAAAGATAATAGAAGAAATAACCAAAGCTGGTTTGCGAGGTCGGGGTGGTGCTGGTTTTCCTACAGGAAAGAAATGGAAGTTTGGCCACGAGACACCAGGTGAGACTAAATACATTATTTGCAATGCTGATGAAGGTGACCCTGGTGCTTATATGGATAGAAGTGTCCTTGAGGGAGACCCCCATAGTGTATTAGAAGGAATGATTATTGGGGCATACGCCATTGGAGCTAATAAAGGATATATCTATGCCCGTAATGAATATCCTCTGGCAATAAAGAGTATGGGGGTAGCTATTGAACAAGCTCAGGAATATGGATTTCTAGGTAAGAATATCTTTGGGTCAGGTTTTGACTTTACTATAGAAGTGAGTCGAGGGGCAGGAGCCTTTGTCTGCGGAGAAGAGACTGCTCTTATTGCTTCTATGGAAGGGGAGCGCGGTATGCCCCGATTTCGGCCGCCCTATCCAGCAAATCATGGCCTATGGGGATGCCCTACAGTCATTAATAATGTGGAAACCTGGGCAAATGTTCCTGTAATTATAGCTAAAGGAGCTAGCTGGTATTCAAAAATTGGCACTAAAAAAAGCAAGGGAACAAAGATATTTTCACTGGTAGGTAAGGTAAAAAATACAGGTTTGGTGGAAGTTCCTATGGGTATTACTTTAAAGGAAATCGTCTATGACATTGGCGGAGGTACTTCTACAGGTAAGAAATTAAAAGCTGTTCAAATAGGCGGCCCTTCCGGAGGATGTCTACCTGCCAGCTTGATGGATACAGTTATTGATTACGAAGAAGTAACAGGTACAGGAGCAATTATGGGCTCAGGTGGTCTTGTGGTTATGGATGAGGATACCTGCATGGTTGATGTGGCTAGATATTTTTTGAACTTTACCCAGAGTGAATCTTGCGGTAAGTGTACTTTCTGTCGAATTGGCACAAAGCGAATGCTAGAGATACTTTCTAGAATAACCGAAGGAAAAGGGCGTCAAGGCGACATAGAACTCCTAGAAGAGCTGGCGGAAAAAGTTAAGGCTAATGCTTTGTGTGGGCTCGGTCAGACTGCGCCCAATCCAGTGCTCACTACCTTGAAGTATTTTCGGGAGGAATATGAAGCACATATACATCAAAAAAGATGTCCGGCAGCTAAATGCAGGCAGCTTATTACCTATAAGATAAATCCTGAAAAGTGTACTGGATGCGGTGCCTGTAAGAGGGTATGTTTTGTGGATGCAATTTCTGGTGAAAAGAAAAAAGCACATATTATTGATGATGAGAAGTGTGTACGCTGCGGCAGTTGTATGGAAGCATGCAAATTTGAAGCTATAGAAGTGGAGTAATCTCGTTGCTCGTTGTTCGTCGCTCGAAAAAAGTCTCCTCTCCCCCTGGGGAGAGGATTAAGGTGAGGGGGAAGGTCTTATCGCTTACAGCTTATATATTCCGTAAAGAATTCTTATTCTTATAGCTGGGAAAGTCGGATAAATCCGACCGCTACTACTCAGTGTTCTCGGCGTGCTCTGCGGTGAAATATGATAAGGCTGAATAAATACCAATGGAAAAGATCAATCTGACTATTAATAACAGAAAAGTAAGCGCCGAGGAAGGTTCTACTATTTTAGAGGCAGCAAAAGAGAATGACATATTCATTCCTACTTTGTGTCATTATCTTGGTTTAGAACCATTTGCATCTTGTGGAGTTTGTGTTGTTGAGGTAGAAGGAGAAGGAAATCTTCTTCGTGCCTTCAGTACTTATATCAAAGAAGGAATGGTGATAACAACCGATAACGATAATGTCAGAGCGACACGGAAGCTTTGTCTTGAACTACTCCTTTCCGAGCACTGTGGCGATTGCGTGAGTCCTTGTCAAATTGCTTGCCCTGCTGGTTGTGATGTTCAAGGGTATCTTTCTCACATTGCCAGAGGAGAAGACGAGGAGGCAATCAAACTTATAAAGGAGAGTATTCCTTTACCTGCCTCTATAGGCCGTATTTGTCCAAGACCCTGCGAGGAAGAATGCCGCCGGAACCATCTTGAAGGGCCTGTTTCTATCTGTTCTCTTAAAAGATTTGCCGCTGATAAGGATCTGAATAATGAAAAAGCTTATCTACCCGGCGTGAAGGAAGGAACCGGTCATAAGATTGCTATAATAGGAGCCGGGCCAGCAGGACTTACTGCGGCCTATTTCTTACTCGGAGCTGGTCA
>JAUWRC010000038.1 GCA_030610745.1 Clostridia bacterium | reverse complement strand
TCAGCAACTTGGTCCTTTGTAGGAAAATATTGATTCCCTAAAGGAACTAACCATAATTACTGGTTAATGATTTTTGAAAAATCATCTTGAAAACAATTCCTTCATCTTGGAGGAAAAGTACAGAAAATTTTGGACTTGACTTCGTTTTTGATATCAGTGACGTAAGTCACTGGTATAGATTTTGTTTGTTGTTTTGTCGATGAACTACGAACTCATAACTATGAACTATTTAGTAGCGATGCGATTTATCGCACATTGTAGGAAGAGGGAAAATATCAGCGGCTAATTTTTCCATCAGAGATATGAACAATTCGCTCGCCAGCTTTAGCTACTAAAGTGGGCATGGGTTACTAAAATCACCGTCACTTTGTTTCTTTGTTGAAGCTTTTTGAAAAGTTCTAGGTGAGTTAATTGAAAAATTGAAAGTTCAAATTTAAGTTTTCTACTTTCAAAAGAGGTAGGGCACAAGTGTCCCAAATAAATCGAATATCACTACCTTATATCTCATTGTTTTGGAACTCCTTTTGCTGGCAATTTTGTCATCACATCCTTCTCGGTCTCACGCGCACTGTCTTGCAGATTGCTCTTTTTTCTCTTGCTTTGAATTTTACCTCATCTGGCAGGTTTCTATCACTAGAACCATAAACCCCGATCTTCATCATAACATCTCATTATCAACCCTATTAACTTGATAGTATAGGAATTTCCTAAAATCCCAAAAGGTGACGACTTTGGTTTGAAATTTTTTCAAAAATAAGTATCCTAAAAGGAAAAAGGACTATAATACGATGAATCTTATGAAATCACATCGAAGGTGGAACCCACTGAAGGAAGAGTGGGTTCTAGTATCGCCCTTGCGCTGTCAGCGTCCCTGGAGAGGGGCGGTGGAGAAAGTCTCTGAGGAAAAACTTCCTCAATACGATCCAAAATGTTACCTTTGTCCCGGGAATAGGCGAGCAAGCGGCGAGGTTAATTCACAATATAAAGATGTTTATGCTTTTACCAATGATTTTGCCGCTTTGAGGCCACTCGAAAGTAGTCAGGTTGAAAGTTTAAAGGAGCTAGCTGGTATAATTCGCTCAAAAGTGGAACAGGGCACCTGTCGTGTGGTCTGTTTTTCTCCCAGGCATGATTTAACCCTTCCGGAGTTGGATTTATCGGCAGTGCGTCGTGTGGTGGACCTCTGGGTGGAGGAGTATGAGGATTTAGGTGCTAAGTCATATATCAATCATGTGCTTATTTTTGAAAATAAGGGTCAGATGATGGGTTGTTCAAACCCCCATTCTCATGGACAGATCTGGGCAACGGAGTCAATTCCCAATATTCCAGCAAAATCTTTAGTCTCTCAGGAGGCATACTTTGCAAAATATAAAAGAAAACTTTTATCTGATTATCTTGAATGGGAACTCAAGGAAGAAGAGCGTATTATCGCTAAAAATGAACATTGGATTGTGCTGGTCCCTTTCTGGGCTGTGTGGCCGTTCGAGACTATGGTTCTTCCCAGACGGCTTGTAGGAGCAATTACGGAACTAACAGAGGAAGAAAAGGATGCCTGGGCAGCTATTTTAAAAAATATCACTACAAGGTACGATAACCTATTCAACACATCTTTCCCCTATTCTATGGGTATATACCAGCGCCCAACCGATGGAGAGGAATGGGCGGGACATCATCTTCATCAAATATTTCTTCCACCTCTTTTGCGCTCGGCAACTGTTCGCAAATTTATGGTTGGGTTTGAACTGTGCGCTGAACCTCAACGTGATATAACCGCAGAAAGGGCAGCAGCACAACTGCGAGAATGCTCTATAAAACATTACAAGTCTATTCCTTCGGAACCAAAATAGAAAGAACAAAACAATATGACACAACAAAGATTTACTAAACTAAAAGATTATTTTAGAGAAACTTTTGAGCAAGAACCTTCTTATTGCGTTAGAGCCCCTGGTAGGGTGAATTTAATTGGAGAACATATCGACTATAACGGTGGACTGGTTCTTCCCATCGCCATCAAATGTGAAATTCGTCTATTGGCCCGTCCTCGTAAGGACAAGCAGTTCCATTTGAAATCACTCCAGATGGAAAAAACTTATAAGGGGATGTTGCCTGAAAATCCTCTAGATGAACCAAGTTGGGTCAACTATGTCTTCGGAGTTATTCATGAGTTTCAAAATGAGGGATTAGAAATTCCCGGCTTTGATGCACTTTACGACGGCGATGTGCCGGTTAGCTCTGGCTTGAGCAGCAGTGCTGCAATTGAAGTGGCTTCAGCATGGTTTATTCATAATCTACTGCAGACAAACTACAGTAGACTTCAAATCGCACTTCTTTCTCAGCGTGCTGAGAACAATTTTACAGGGGTACAATGCGGGTTAATGGATCAAGCTATATCAGCATGCGGAGAAAAAGGGAGCGCCTTGAGATTGGATTGTGCGATTCCACAGATAGAATCTATTCCCATTGGTTTTTCCAACCAGACAGAATTTCTTATTGCACACAGCGGAGTTTATCGAGGACTTTCTACATCTGCATATAATGAGCGTCGTTCGCAATGTGAAGAGGCATTGGAAGTAATTTGTAATATTTCAGGGAAAAACTATGATAATCTATGTTCGGTCCCAATGTCTGTTTTAAACAAGGTGCAGAATAATCTGAATGATGTTCTTTTACGCCGCGCTCGCCATGTTATCAAAGAGCAACAGCGAGTTATTCAGGCGCTCGATGCCTTACACAATGGAAATGCAAAACGTTTTGGTAAGCTCTTAAATGCCTCTCATAAGTCCCTTGCCCGGGATTATGAAGTTTCCTGCCCTGAACTTGATGAGCTTACCAGTTGGCTTCAATCCAGACCAGGTGTATTGGGCTGCAGACTGACTGGCGCAGGTTTTGGCGGATGTACTATATCTCTTGTTCAAAAGCATATGATTGAAAAAATTCTAACTGATCTAAAATCGGAATTCTACGCTTCCAGAGGTATCAATCCACCTGCTTTTTTCTCAGAAGCTGAGCCAGGTGCATCCGCCCTGTTTACTCCCACCAGAGCAATAATAGAAAAAAGAGACTAAAAGCAAATTTACAAAAATAGGGACACATCCCATTTTTTCAGATGTGGTTGACTGAGTATTTGCGGTTGTTCACTTCTCAATGGTCAAAAACAAGAGGCAGTACCTCACTTAGTGCTGAGATAGTCTGGCCTTCCCATTTATCAGCATCTATTCTGTAACCATCACCCGCATCCTCGGTTGGTACTCTAATTAAAACAGGAGACATCCCAACTTCAGCAGCACCGCCGAGTTCATCACTACCGCCGTCACCCACATATAGACAATCCTCTGGCGAAATGCCAAGTCTATCACACGCCAGCAAATATATCTGTGGGTTCGGCTTTGTGAGCAGCACTTCACAGGAAAATACCGCTTCATCAATGAGCTCCGAAAGAGGTGTTCCCTTCCAAAGCAGGGGAACCTCACAAGAACAATCACTTATTAATCCTATCTTTCGCCCGGAGCTTTTTAACTGGCAAAGGGTCTCTAGAGCATCTTCCCGCGGAGCCAGAGCACGCCGAATAAACTCAATTCGCCTCCTGGTGGCAGCTTCAATTTGAGCTCGAGCTGGCTTTATTCTAAGTGCCTCGCATATATACAAAATGTTAGACTCAATGGTAGAAAAAATTCCCCTTGCTCTTTCACCAAAAGTATCGTCCCACGCCTTTTGAAAAGCGCTGCGAGAAATGGGTAAACTGGCTGTCATCTCTTCAAGCATGTTCTCGTATTCCTGCCCAGAGAGGTAAGGTACAAGTGTACCAAATAAATCGAATATCACTACCTTATATCTCATTGTATTAGGAGCTCCTCATTTCTCGGTTATGGTCTCCTCAACCTTCATTCCAAAATGGCGGCCTCCTTTTTCCAGGTAAACCAGGACTTCGCTGCCTTCTTCTAATTCCACAACTGAAATTGGATTTCCCTTCGGTTGAGTTAACCTTATTGTCTCTGCATTCTGAAGAATTAAAGATACCCTTTCTCCCTCTCCCGTCTCTGCCTCCACCAACATAAGAGGTCTTCTTTCTATTTTTGTTCTTCCTATTACTGCCAGCTTGGTCTCCCCCTGGCTATTCACAACCAGAGCTTCGTCTCCAGATTTAAGTTCGGACAAATATTTGGTTTTACCCTCAGCTACCAGGGTATAGGCATGGACAGCTCCGGCATTAACTCTAAATGGACGCGCCTCTACATAGGGGTTTTCTACACTTTCAGAATGAACCAAAAATAGAGCTCTGCTGCTGTTTCCTACCAGTATTCCCTCTCCTAGCCCCATGTTAGTACAGGTATCAATACAGACCCTGTCTCCCATGGCCAGTGGCTCTTTCTTTTTTATACGGGCCACCTGAAGCTCAAGAGAAATGGAGGCATTTTTCACTAAACTGACCGTCTTCTTGACTTCATTTAGATCGGTAGTATTAAGAAAAACTCCGTCCACCCCTTTTTCCAGGATTCCTAGAGCTGTCTTAGCCTCTTTAGCATCTTTTACCTGGGCTATTAACCCTTGGGTTTGAGCGATTAAATTTTCCAGAGGAATAATTGTCCAATCGCTCATTTTAAGAATGAGAGTCTTGGACTTGCTCAGTTTGAGAGCAGTTTTTTCATCTTCCTTACTACTTATTTCAAACTGGATAACCTGCTTTCCCAGCTTTATATCCCCATCAGGAGCAATAGTCTTTATCATCCCTAGCTCTTTCACCTTCTCACCGAATCCCTTGGGCACAAGAAGAGCATCAGCTCCACTTTCCAGGGCGGTAATAGCTACCTCTTTATTCCAGGGGACAACATTTACCCATACTTTTTTCATTGCAGCTGCCTCATTGCTTCCTGGGGGGATGTATTTTTATGGACCATTTTTACAATGGCTCGTACTATCTTAACCGGGTCTCTGTGTTGAAATGCATTCCTTCCAATCGATACACCAGCCGCACCACCTGCCAGTGCTCCTTCCACCATCCGGAAAAGGTCCATATCAGTTTCTACCTTCTCCCCACCGGCGATGACTACGGGAACTGGGCAGCCTCTGGTTACCTGACGAAAAGTCTCTGCACTGCCGGTGTAGTTCACTTTGACTATATCAGCTCCCAGCTCAGCTCCCACTCGGGCTGCGTGTTTGACAAACTTCACATTAAATTCACTGTCGATTTTTTTTCCTCTAGTATACATCATAGCCAATAAAGGCATACCCCAATCCTGACAAGCTTTCGAAACCTGGCCTAGATGTCTTAGCATCTCAGTCTCAGTTTCTGCTCCCAGATTTATTTGGACAGAAACAGCATCTGCACCCAATCTGATTGCTTCTTCTACTGTACATACTGGTACCTTGGTATTAGGGTCAGGACTCATAGTGGTGCTTCCTGATAGATGAACAATCAACCCTATGTCTTTCCCTCTTCCTCTATGACCAGCTCCGACAATGCCTTTATGAAGAAGAATAGCGTTTGCTCCCCCCTTTACCATTTTATCTGTAGTCTCTTTCATATTTTCTAGACCCTCTATTGGACCCATAGTAATCCCATGATCCATAGGGATTATGACCGTTCTTCCTGAATTTCGATCTATAATTCGTTCCATTCTAATTACTTTCCCAAACATAATATTTCCTCCTTATCCTAGTCGCTGGGTAGCTTTTCTTACATCATCTACACCTGGAACCAGGGCAAATCGAAGAAATCCAGACCCTGGATTTACCCCTTGAAATTCATGGCTAATCAGATTACCGGGTACGGTATTAATTCCTTTCTCCAAAAGCAATTTCTTAGAAAAATCCATAGATGTCTCACCGACGGGAACTTTGACCCAAAGAAAAAAGGTACCATCAGGCTCTATGGGATTAAAGCCATATCTTTTTAATGCTGGTAAGAGAATGGATAGTTTTTCCTTATAACTTTCTCTCATCTTCTCCACATGAGTTTCATCTGAATAGGCTGCTTTTCCTCCATCCTGAATAATATTTGCCACTCCTTGAGTTGATTTACTACTTATTGAATTAAAAACTCCTCGCAGCTCCGGGTTGAAGGAGGCAAAAAATCCAATAACGAGTGATGTCATTGCACTTCTTTTTGACAGTGAATTAAGAACTATGGAGCACTCTTTTGCTCCAGCGATATTGAATATACTAAGGGGAGGTTTATTAAAGTAAAGCTCAGAGTAACACTCATCTGAAACAATGATAATCTCATTTTTCAGGCAGTATTTAACTATCCCCTCAAGCCTCTTATAGGAATAAGACCTTCCAGTCGGGGAATGGGGAGAGTTCAAAAAAAGCAGTTTTGATTTTTTAGCGATTTCTTCAGGAACTACTTCTAAGTCAATTTCGAAATTATTCTCTTCTGTCAAATTCAAATAATAAATACTTGCACCTGAAAGAAGGGCGCCATCTGTATAGGGAGGATACCCTGGATTTGGAATTAAACAATACTCTCCAGCTTTCGGATTAATAAAATATAGAGGCAGGTGGAAAGAGGTGTATTTTGCACCATAGGTTACTGTTATGAAATCAAGCTCTATTTTAACACCAAAACGCTTTAGAAACCAATTTGAAATTTGAACTTTCAATTCGGGATGGCCTAATGGATCTAATGAACTTGGATATCCAGAACTTTTTCTAATCTCGATTGCATCGGTGATTTTGCGCCTTACAATTTTTGGAACAGGCTCTGTGGGATCACCCACTCCGAAATCAACGATATAGTCTTGAGGGAACTTCTCCCTTGCCATTTGGAGGTTCTTTCTGACTTCATCAAATGGATAAGGGGCCCTTATTATAGGATGGACATTTGGGTTTATATTAATTTTCATATTTAATCTCTTTCTTAGTTCATGTCACCATTTACTTGTCTTAATTCTAGTAGTTTAGCTGTTGTGAGTCAAGTTTTTCTTAAAAATAGTTAAAATCAACGAAAAAAGAAAAATTCTCAACTTTTTCATCGTCAAAATATCTCCATAACATCCATAGCATTCTATTCCTCAGTATTTCTCAAATAGACAAATAAAAAGTATTCAAGAAATACTCAAGTGATATTGACAATGTTAAAATATCAGCTACAATGTAAGTAAATGAAAACTTACTTAGATGATAAAGTAGATAAATACAGTCTTTTATAGACTATAAATTACTTTATTTTTATTGGTCACATCCAGACAGTTGTTAGCAAAAAGTAAAGAACTACGTCTGAGAAAACTATACGAGATACGCATAAAGTGTGAGAAACGATGGCAGTAGAAAGAAAGAAAAAAGAGATAAGAAGAAAAGAAATTATAGAGTGCGCGGTGGATCTTATTTTGAGCAAACAGTCGCGAAAACTTACCCTTGCTAATATCGCCGGGAAGATGGGAGTAACGGAAGGGTCTATATATAGACATTTCAAAAATAAAAAGGAAATTATGGAAACCTTGGTGAGAGTCCTGGAAACTAATCTCATTCGGTCATTAACTAAGGTGAAGCGCCGCAAAGAAAATCCTCTGAAGATAACGGAAACTCTTCTTCGCAGCCACCTGTGCTCTCCCAAAAGACAAAAGGAAGTAGCCGTAGTAGTAAGCTTGATTTTCTCACATTTAGGAGACAAACCTCTGCAGAAAAGATTAATCACTCTGGTCAATAGTTATATTCAAAACGTGGAGGGCATTATTCGAGAAGGACAAAAAGCTCATGTTATAAGGGAAGATATTGATGCTGGCGCTGCTGCTTCAATGCTTTCTGGCCTCATATATGGCCTCACCTCCCTGAATTATTTGATGAGGTTACCAAAGGAACTATTAGAGCACGAAGAGCGGTTTTGGAACATTTATCTTAGAGGAATTCAAGGGGGGAGTGTAGAGAAAGAAGGTTTACAAGAGGTGAAATCATGAAAGTAAATGGCTGGCTTAAAACTAACACTTATCACCATTCTTCTTTTTCCGATATAGGAAAACTTGTTAGATTAAAGGAAAAGAAGGAGCTTAAAATTAGTTTAGGTTTCCCTACGCTAAATGAAGAAGAAACAATCGCTGAAGAGATTAATGTAATAAAAGGAAAACTGCAAATAGAGTATCCATTGTTAGATGAGATTGTGGTTGTGGATAGCGCTTCTACTGATAGAACGAGGGAATTGGCCGCTGAGGCTGGAGCTAAGGTTTACCTAGCTGATGATCATCTTCAGGGGTTTGAAGTTGTTAGAGGCAAAAGAGTTATCCCGGGCAAAGGAAATAGTCTTTGGAAGAGCCTTTATCTTCTTGAAGGAGACATAATCGTCTGGGTAGATGCCGATATTAAAAATATCCATCCTAAATTTGTCTATGGGATAGTGGGGCCGCTTTTAGAACATGACCATCTCAAATATGTCAAGGCATTCTACGAGAGACCTTTAATGATGAAAAAAAGGATGAGACCTTCAGGCGGGGGCAGGGTCACGGAAATATTAATCAGGCCTCTTTTGGCTAGCTTTTATCCAGAACTCTCCGGGTTTCTACAGCCTTTGTCGGGTGAATATGCTGGCAGAAGAGAGGTTCTGGAGGCAGTTCCCTTCCGAGTTGGTTATGGAGTAGAAATAGGTCTACTTATAGATATTTATGAAAAATATGGACTGAAGAGTCTGGCCCAGGTAGATCTGGATAGAAGAGTCCATAGAAACCAAAGTTTACCTGCCTTAAGCAAAATGTCATTTGCTATACTTCATACCTTTTTTACAAAACTCCAGCAGCAAGATATTATCTCTTTGGAGAAAAAGCTCCCCAGTGAATTTAGACTTGTTAAGACACGGGAAGAGGAGATTTTTTTGAAAAAGGAGGAATTCACTTTCATTGAAAGGCCTCCTATGATTACTGTGGAGCAATATCGGCGTAAGAGGGCTAATATTGAAAAAAATAATTTTAGTGCGGCACGGCCAGACAGATTGGAATCGAGAAAATAGGATCCAGGGTGGGCTGGATATTCCTTTAAATGAACGAGGGAAAAGAGAGGCACAAGAGATTGCTTTAAGACTGGCTCATACAGTTATTGACCATATTTATTCTAGTAGACTTTCCCGAGCCTATAATACTGCTATTGAGATAGCCGAGCTTCATAAATTAAAAGTTCTGACTGATCCCAGACTGGATGAGCTTGGACAAGGAAAGTGGGAGGGAATGAGAGTTTCAGAGGTGAGAAGATTATATCCAGATTTTTACTCAAAATGGAAAAAAGATCCTACTTCGGTTACACCTCCGGAAGGAAAAAGCGTAAGAGAAATATTTAAGAAGGTAAAAGAGTTCTGGGCTGAAAATATTTTACCGAGAAAAGGAACAACAGTGATAGTGGCTCATAAAGTTATCAATGCTTTAATAAAATCAATCCTGGAGAAAGACAACTCCCTGGATATGCTCTGGGAAAGACTGCCCAAGAATGCTCAAATTGAGAGATTCTCCTTATGAAAACATCGGTAGCTATCCTGCATTACTCCTACCCTCCTGTGATAGGGGGAGTGGAGTTTATTATAAAAGGACAGGCTGAAATTCTGGCGAGGAATGAGTACAGAATAAAAATCATCGCTGGAGCAGGGGAAGATAGAGAAAAGAATATACAAATAGATATTATTCCCGAAATTGGCTCTAGCTGGCCAGAAAATGAAGCCATAAACAAAGAGTTAAAGGATGGTGTTGTCTCGGAGCGTTTCCAGAGGTTAAGGGAGATTATTTATACCAAAGTTAAACGCTGCCTGGAAGGGATAGACATCTGCATCATACATAATGTTATGACTATGCACTTTAACCTCGCCTTAACCTCTGCTTTAGATAAAATCATCAGTGAACTTCACCACAGGCTCCGCTTTTACCTCTGGTGTCATGATACTACTCTGATTAACCCTGATTATCGTACCCAGAGTCCTCATCGATATCCCTGGAGTCTCTTGAGTAAGTTTAATGAAAAGGTCACTTACATTACCATCTCAGAGTGGAGAAAAAAGCAGCTCTGCCAGCTTTTCGGCGCCTCAGAGAATCTAATTAAGGTCATTCCTAATGGCATAGACATAAAATCATTCTTAAGAATATCAGAGCCGGTGTGGAAAATAGTCTGTGATAAGAGGCTTTTTCATGACGATGTGGTTATGTTCTTTCCTGGGAGGATTGTTAAGAGAAAAAATTATGAATTAGCCATAAAAATAACTAAAGAACTGACTGCTTCAGGTAAAAAATGTAAACTATTGATAACCGCACCTCCTGACCCGCATAATTCTGAAGTAAAGAAATATTACCACCACTTGCATAATTTTGTAAAAGAGATGGAACTGGAAGAGCATATTCTCTTCCTCAAGGACCTGGAGAAGCAGCATGAACTAAAGATTGGATATCGAAAACTGCAAGACCTTTACAAGATTTGTGATCTACTCTTGATTACTTCTTCCGAGGAAGGGTTCGGGATTCCACTTTTGGAAGCAGCAGCAATGAAGATACCTATCGCCTCGAGCGACATAGCGCCACTATCAGAGCTGGTAAGAGGTCAGGCTTTACTTTTTAAGCTGGATGATAATCCTTCCCATATTGCCCAAAAGATAATAGAGTATCTTAATGCACAGCCAACCCACCTCATGTTTAAACGTGTCTTATTTAACTTTTCCTGGGAAGTCATTTATAAGAATTATCTAAAGGATTTACTCACCAATTAATCATTGACGAGGGAAACAATTGAAGATAGCTATAATTTCTACTTATCCACCTATCAAATGTGGAATTGCCACCTACACCTCTTATCTTGTTAAAGAACTAAGGTCTCTCAAAAATGAAATTCATGTAGTTAGCCAATTTGGGGCTAAAGGCAGGCGGGTTTATGCGGTATTCAAGGCCGACGACTTAGACTTAGCCGAAAAAATATCTAAAACCATAGCGAAGATTAATCCTGAGCTGGTCCACATTCAACATGAATATGGCTTGTATGGAGGATGTAAGAAAATGAGTATAATTTCTTTGCTCTATAAGCTTAAGTCCTTCCATATTCCCCTGATAACTACTTTGCACACAGTATATGAGAAATTCAGCAAAGAGGAA
>JAUWRC010000094.1 GCA_030610745.1 Clostridia bacterium | reverse complement strand
TATATTAAAGGAAAACTCCTCTTGGGCCTGGAGTCATCAAGTAGCCTAGCCTTTTGGTTAGGACATCAGGAAATACTAAAGAGGAAAATGTTGACTGTAGATGAGGTTTTTGAAAAAATTGATGCAGTAATCTTAGAAGATATTCAGAGAGTAGCCTGTGATATAGCTCAAAATAATAAGCTAAACCTGGCAGTAATCGGACCGTTTAAAGACAAGGATAAGTTTAATAGGATATTGAAGATATAAAAAAGAGTGAAAAAGGGGGGAAGGAAAGATGGTTTATAGAGTAATAATTGAAAAGGGAGAAGATTTTGGTTACGTAGCGCATTGTCCAGCTATTCCAGGCTGTCATTCCCAAGGGAAAACAATGGAAGAGGCAATTGAGAACATTAAAGATGCTATTAGAGGTTGTTTATCTGCATTAGACAAAGACTTAATTTTTGAAGAAAAAGAAATAGCCTCAGTTGAGATAGTGGTGTAATGGCAGAACTGCTAGAAAAGTGATATAAGTCTTCTAAATTTAAGTAACTAAAAGGATAAAAAAGAGGAGGTTTGAGTGAATATTTTCACCGGGAAAGCCACCGAAAAAATGTGCAGGAAAAGGTCTTTGTACAGAGTTACCATGCTAATTATGGCCTTAGTCCTGCTGCTAGGTTCTGGCCTTGCTCAGGCAGAAGAACAAAAAGAAGCTATAAGGTGGCAAGCGAATTGGATCTGGTGTAAAGGAGAGGAAAGTCCCCGCAACTTCTATTTGTATGCCAGGAAAGAAGTAGAGATTTCTGCCCCAGTAGAAAGCGCTGAGTTTAACTGCACCGCTGATAGTCGCTATCAGTTGTTTATTAATGGTGAGTTAATAGGTCGAGGGCCAGCACGCTCCGACCCTCGCTGGCAAAGCTACGATAAATACGAGGTAAGTGCTTATCTACATCCGGGCAAGAATGTTATAGCAGCATTGATTCATCATTATGGTGTAGATACTGCTAGTTATATTCGGGGACGCGGGGCTTTTTTATTTCAAGGTGAAATAATGTCTACCAACGGGGAGGGCTTAACTATTCTGTCTGATGATACCTGGCAGGTATTACCATCTAATGCCTGGTACAAAGATGCTCCTCGTCTTAATTATAAACCATTCGCACATTTAGGATTTCAGGAAATATATGATGCCCGATTGGCTCCAGAAAATTGGACAAGTGAAGATTTTGACGATTCCCAATGGACTCCAGCGAGCATTATTGGTAGGCCGCCTATGGCTCCCTGGACTAGTTTAGTGCCTCGGGATATACCTATGTTGCTGGAGGAATTTGTTTTTCCCCAAGCTGTTCTGGTAATAGGAAAAATCCAATCTACAGAAGATAGGTGGCAAAAGATTAGCTCTATAGCTGAGTTAATGGCTGAAGAAATCAGGGAACCCCTTAACACTGTTCAAGTGAAAAATATCGAAGCCGTGCTAAATGATGATGGTCAGTATGCCCTCATTAATTCATCAGGTAAAGATGTATACTTGGTGCTGGATTTTGGCAAAGAGGTGGTAGGTTATCCTCATTTAAGAGTGGAAGGACCAGCGGGCATCATAATAGATTTGGGTTATAGTGAAGTATTAGAAGGTGGCAAAGTAAATCCTAGCCATAATGTTGTCAGGTGTGTTGACCGGTATACAATGAGGGATGGTCTACAAATCTGGGAAACCTTCAGTAAACGGGGATTTAGATATATGCAAGTAGACATTCACAATAAATCCTCGGAACCCCTCAGGATATATTCTATTGGACTGAACTTCAGTACCTATCCAGTAGAATATCGAGGTGCATTTAACTGTTCAGACGATTTGCTGAACCAGATTTGGGAAGTAGGAGCTTATACTTTACAATTATCTATGCAGGATACGTACGAAGACTGCCCGTTTCGAGAGCAGGCTCTGTGGATGGGGGATGCCCGTGTGGAAGCTCTGGTCAATTATTACGCCTTTGGTGATACTAAGCTAATTGCCCGTTCCCTGCAACTGATTGGCCAATCGCAGCTACCCGAAGGCATCACTAGCGGCGTATATCCCATGAGATGGCCTAACAAAATAGCGGATTACTGTCTTTTATGGATTATTTCTTTGTGGGACTATTATCAATATACTGGTGATAGAAATCTGGTGGAAGAGTTATATCCGCGAGTAAAAAGTGCCTTAGCCTTTTTCGAGAACCATTTAGATCAATATAATTTATTAAGTGATGTGCCTGACTGGACATTTATCGATTGGGCTTCTCTGGATGAACGTGGGGAGATAACGACCTTAAATTGTTTTTATTATAAGGCTTTGGTTGATACGAGCCAGATAGCGCAGTTATTAGGAGAAGAGAACGAAGCGGTGCGATATCAAGGGCTAGCAACGGAAGTTAAAGCGGCTATAAATTCCCGGCTCTGGTCGGATGAGGCAGGTGTGTACGTAGATTGTCGTGTTGGCGATGTCCTTAGTGAGACGGTCAGTCAACATGCCAATTCTCTAGCTGTACTTTACGATATAGCTGGAGCAGATAAGCAAGATAGAATATATTCATATATTTTTGCTGAGGATGAAGGTGTAATACAGCCCGGGACTCCCTATTTTATGTTTTATGTTCTCCGAAGTCTTTTCCACAGCGGCCGTTACCAAAAAGCGATAGAAATTATCCGTGAGCGTTGGGGAGATATGCTGAAGAAGGGGGCTACTACTTTCTGGGAGCGCTTTGCTACTTGGGCCAGCCGATGTCATGGCTGGTCTGCCGGTCCGACAATGCTCTTACCAGCAGAGATCCTGGGTGTTCAGCCAGTTGCGCCTGGATTCAAGGTCTTTCAGATTAAGCCTCATCCAGTGGGTTTAACCTGGGCTAGAGGGACAGTACCTACTCCTCAAGGTGATATCTCTGTTGCCTGGAAGGACACTCAGGAGGAGCTAGGCGATGAGACATCCTTTGAGCTGGAGGTTTATGTGCCAGAAGGAACTACGGGAGAGATCTTTATTCCTGGATTAGCCGATACTAATGCAGTTAGTTTAAATGATATAGTATTTTGGTTTGAGGGCAAGGTTAAAATGGAGCCAAAGGGAGTGAAAAAAATTGAGCGAGAAGATAATTATTTACGGGTTACCTTAGAGAAATCAGGTGAATATCAGTTCAAGGTGTTTAAGGTGATGCAACTAACCACAGTATTAATAGAAGGATATAAAGGGACAAGGTGGAAAATGTCACCCGATGAGGTTACCGAGTGCTTTCCAGAGAAAGAGTTTTACAACCTTCGGCATCCCTGGATGGGTCCTCAGTCAACTACCCAGGACAAATTGGTAGATTACTTTAGATTTGAGGATAGAATTCTAGAGGAAAATGCAGAGGTCAACTTCTATTTTTTCCAAAATCAACTTTTCAAGGTGGAAGTAGATCTCTGGGGTGGAGAGTACCAGGATTATGAGGTGTTGGAGGATCTGCTGAAGGCAAAATATGGAGAACCTTTAGGGGAACAAAAAGGAGAAGATAAGTGGAGAATTGCCCGATGGAAAGATGAGGAGTTTAATGTAATTCAGTTAATTTTTGATCCCAAGGCTTTCTTTTTACCTCATTTAAAAGTTTCTTATATCAATACAAAGATAGAAGAAACAATTAAGGAAATTCGACAAGACCAGGAAGCAAAAAGAGATAGTATTTTATGAAGCATGAAATATGAGGATTTTTGCAAAGAGAAGAAAGGGGTTTAAAAAAGTAATATAAGTCTTTTTAATTTAAGTAATTAGAAAGATAAAAGGAGGAGTAGAACTTGACTCAGAAAGATTACAAAATAGCAGTGATTCCGGGAGATGGAGTGGGGCCAGAGGTGGTAAGAGAAGGGCTTAAGGTCCTGGAGGTAGTAGCCCGAAAAAAAGGATTTAAATACCAGACTGTTTCCTATGATTTTGGAGGAGAGAGATATCTTAAAACAGGGGAGACCTTGTCCAATTCTGCTCTGGAAGAATTTAAGGAAATGGATGCCATCTATCTAGGAGCAGTGGGACATCCAGATGTTAAAACGGGAATCCTGGAGCAAGGGATTTTACTGAAACTTCGTTTTGAGCTTGATCAATATATAAATCTTCGGCCGGTAAAGCTTTACCCTGGCGTCTGGACGCCTCTTAAAGATAAAGGGCCCGAGGATATAGATTTTGTAGTAGTTAGAGAAAATACAGAAGGACTTTATGTGGGTGTAGGAGGATTTTTTAAGAAAGGGACACCCGATGAGATTGCTACTCAAGAGATGATAAATACGAGGAAAGGTGTAGAAAGATGTATCAGATACGCCTTTGATTATACGGGGAAAAGAAACAAGAATAAAAAGCTTACCCTTTGTGATAAAGCAAATGTAATTACCATTGCTCATGACCTCTGGCGCCGCGTCTTTAAGGAAGTGGGGGAGGAATATCCTGGCATAGAAAAAGATTACGCCCTGGTGGATGCAACCTGTATGTGGATGGTAAAGAACCCGGAATGGTTTGATGTTATTGTCACCTGTAATCTGTTTGGCGATATAATTACTGATTTGGGGGCTATGATTCAGGGAGGGATGGGTATAGCTGCTGGAGGTAATATTAATCCAGAAGGTGTATCCATGTTTGAGCCTATCCACGGCTCTGCTCCAAAATATACCGGCAAGAATGTAATCAATCCCCTGGCAGCTATCTGTGCGGCGGGTATGATGCTAGAGCATTTAGGCGAGAAAGAGGGAGCAGATTTAGTGGATGGGGCTGTAGCCAGGGCTCTTTCTTCAGGTAGAATTAAGGACCTATCTACCAAAAGCGGCTTAAAAACTAGTGAAATCGGCGATATGGTAGCTGAATATATAGCGGATAGCGGGTAGTAGCGGTAAAAAAGGGGTTGACAAAATCATTCATTTCATTATAATCTAGACAGTCTGGACATAAGGAGGCATATTATGAGTCGAGGGTGGCAGCTGCAAGAAGCAAAAAACAAATTAAGCAACCTGGTTGAACACGCCCAGCATGAAGGACCACAAATTATCACAAAACATGGGAAAGAAGCGGTAGTGGTGCTATCTGTGGATGATTACAAGAAATTAACCAAGCCAAAAACGAATCTATTTAAATTTATTCAGAAATCTCCTCTTGCTGGTTTGAACCTGGATATCTCAAGAGATAAAGAAGCTCCAAGAGAAGTATTATTATGAAATATCTTCTTGATACATGTGTAATTTCGGAACTTGCCAAAACAGAGCCGAGCAAAGAAGTGGTATCCTGGGTAATAGGGAATAATGAAGAGGACTTTTATCTATCTTGCCTCACCTTTGGTGAATTACATAAAGGCATCTTGAAACTGCCTGATTCAAAAAGAAAAGAGAATTTGCACCTGTGGGTCGAGTACGACCTGAAAGAAAGATTTAGAAATAGAATAATCGTTATAGATTTGAAGGTGGCCGAAATATGGGGTGAAATACAAGGGCAAGGGCAAGCGAGGGGCAGACCAATGCCTACAATAGACAGCCTCATTGCAGCCAGTGGCTTGACCCATAACTTAATAGTTGTTACACGAAACATAGCGGATATGAAACAAAGTGGAGTCCCATTATTCAATCCTTGGGAGTGAAAATGCAATAAAACAGGCTAATAATGGATTCAAGGCTGGACAGGACAACAAGTACTTGAGAATTATCTTGAGAATTATCCAATATTGACACTGGAGAGTTTGCAGTTGTTGGGAGAGACAGAATACGTCAAAAAGCACTTCCCAGAATAAGGTGAGAAATTGAAACTTCCGATAACACAACATAAAAGGTTGCACTGCCAATTGCTCTTGTTTTAATTAAGATTTTATATATAATAACTATACTATGAGTCCTATATCTCAAATAAAGCTAGAAAGAGAAGATAAAAGGATTAAATTAACCCTTCCCTATAATCCTGCCTATATCAAAAAAATAAAGACTATCCCTGGCTATTGTTGGCACCCCGATAAAAAATATTGGAGTTTTC
>JAUWRC010000140.1 GCA_030610745.1 Clostridia bacterium | reverse complement strand
AAAAAGTGTAAAGCTGCTTTTAATATGAAAGTTTTAGCTTACGATCCTTATCTGTCCCCGGAAAAAGTCAAAAAAATAGGAGCTAATTTATGCCATAATTTATCCGAACTACTAAAAAGCTCAGATATTGTATCTATCCATGTTCCGTTCACTAAAGAGACAAGGGGTCTCATTGGAGAGAGGGAATTAGGCCTTATGAAACGCACTGCCTTTCTTATAAATGTAGCCCGGGGTAGAATAGTAGAGGAAAAAGCCCTGGCCAAAGCTCTTAAAGAAAGGTGGATTGCTGGTGCTGCTAGTGATGTTTTTTCCCAGGAACCTGTGCATTCAGATAACCCATTACTTAAGATAGAAAACATTATTTTGTCCCCTCACATGGCTGCTCTTACTAAAGAGTGTGTAATCAGGATGGCTACTGGAGCGGCTCAAGGGGTACTGGACGTCCTTAGAGGAAATAAACCTGAATACATTGTCAATCCAGATTTTCTCAAGAAATAGGTAAAAAAGGAGATTAAAATTATATGTCATTTACACCAAGAGGAATTATTCCGGCTATGGTTACACCCTTTGATAGGCAAGGAAAAGTAAGTAAAGATGGCCTGCGAGGACTCGTTGATTATCTAATGGAAGGTGGAGTTCATGGCCTCTTTCCTGTAGGAAGCCAGGGAGAATTTTACGCTCTGGAAAGGGAAGAAAAGAAGAAAATTATAGAGATTGTCTTAGAGCAGGCAAAAGGGAAAGTCCCTATATACGCAGGAACGGGAGCTATCACTACTAGAGAAGTTATCGCGCTAACTAAAATGGCCGAAGATATAGGTGTAGATGCTGTGTCAGTAATTACTCCTTTTTATATCTCTCCCACCCAGGATGAGCTTTACGAGCACTATCTTGCTATTGCTAAATCTACTAATTTACCCATACTTCTTTATAATAATCCAGGAAGAACGGGGGTTAATCTTTCAGCTGACCTGGTAGTCCGTCTTTCTAAAGTTGACAATATAGTAGGCATTAAGGATAGCAGCGGAGATATGACTTTAACTGCAGAATATATTAGAAGAACAAGCAATGATTTTTCTCTCCTCGCTGGGAGAGATACCCTCATTTATGGGACACTTTCATACGGGGGGAAAGGAGCAATTGCAGCTACGGCAAATGTTGCCCCAAAATTAGTGGTAGAAATTTGTGAGGCATATATGAGAGGAGCCATAGAGCGGGCCAAAAAGGCTCAAGCTAACTTAGCTCCTCTCAGACTGGCCTTTAGCCTGGGAAGTTTTCCCGTAGTAATAAAAGATGCTCTTGAGCTTATAGGAATAAAGGTTGGAACAACCAGGACTCCCGTTAAGTCTTTAAATAAGGATAAACAAGAGATGCTGAGGAATGTCCTCCGAGAGATGAAGCTGTTGTAAGACTAAAAAGAAGAGGAAGGAAATGCGGAACTCAATATACAAGTATATGAAGGTGGGGTTGATTCACTTTATGGCTTACCCTGAGACTATAAAGGGAGAGGGGCCGATAGTGGAGACTCTGGAAAAAATAGCCGAGGATGATTTCTTTACCGCTGTAGAAATCTCCTGGATAAAAGATAAGGAAACCAGAATTAAAGCAAAGGAGCTACTGGTGGGGAGCCATTTGACAGTGGCTTATGGCGCTCAACCACGGCTATTACTCAAGGGATTAGATCTTAATTCTCTGGAGGAGAGAGAAAGGTTTCAGGCTATAGGAGAGGTAAAAGACGGGGTTGATGAGGCTTATGAATTGGGAGCCAGAGCACTTGCTTTTCTTTCTGGAAAGGACCCTGGAGAAGGGAGAAGGAAAGAGGCACAAGAGCTATTAGTTAACTCTATTAAAGAGATTTGTAGTTACGCCAAATCAAAGGGGAATCTAGGAATTACTCTGGAGATATTTGACCGCCATGTTGACAAAAAGTGTTTAATCGGACCAGCAGAGGAGGCAAGGAGGGTAGCCGAGAAAGTGAGGAAGGATTTTGATAACTTTGGTCTTCTCGTGGATCTATCTCACCTTCCTCTTTTGAGTGAGACCCCAAAGGAGGCTATTTTGCCTGTAAAGGATTATTTAACCCATGCCCATATTGGCAATTGTGTTCTTAAAGATAAAAGTCACCCTGCCTATGGGGATCAACATCCCAGATTTGGGATAGAGGGAGGAGAAAATGATGTGGAGGAGCTGGTAGCTTTTCTGAAAGTGCTCTTTGAGGTAGGATTTTTGAATGAAGAGAATCCGCCTATCATTAGCTTTGAGGTGAAACCTCTGAAGGGTGAATCATCAGGGGTTGTTATAGCTAACGCCCAAAGAGTTTTACGTGAGGCCTGGGCGAGACTATAAAAAACTATGGCTACTTGCCCCAATATTAACCATAAAATATAAGGATTTGATATAGGAAAGGAGAGATGCTCAACGATGAAGGAAAAAGTTTTTGTAACCAGAAAAATTCCCCGGGCAGGAATTGATATTCTGGAAAAAGAATGTGAAGTGAAACTCAATCCTCACGACCGAGTTTTAACAAAACAAGAGATTATAGAAGAAGTGAGACAAATAGAAGGCCTTCTTTGTCTTCTTACCGATACCATTGATGAGGAGATAATAGAGGAGAGTAAGAATCTAAAAATTATCAGCAACTATGCCGTAGGATATAATAATATCGATGTTGAAGCAGCTACGAAAAAGAACATCATGATAACTAATACCCCGGGAGTTCTTACTGATACCACCGCAGATCTAACCTGGGCTCTTCTTATGAGTGTAGCCAGAAAAATAGTAGAGTCGGATCACTTTACCAGGAAGGGAAAATTCAAAGGCTGGGCCCCTATGCTCTTTTTGGGAGGCGATATTCACCATGCAACTTTAGGCATTGTTGGTTTGGGTAGAATTGGCAGGGCAGTAGCTAAAAGAGCTAAAGGATTTAGTATGAGGATCCTTTATGCTGATGTAAAAAGAGTTCCGCCTGAGGCAGAAAAGGAACTGGGAGTAGAATTTGTCCCTTTGGAGAAGCTTCTAAGAGAATC
>JAUWRC010000080.1 GCA_030610745.1 Clostridia bacterium | reverse complement strand
AGCATCCCTCATCCCATGGAGGATAAGCATTACATTGAATGGGTAGAGGTGGCATCTGGCGGGAAAGCCTACCGTGAGTTTCTAAAACCGGGGGACAGTCCAGAAGCAACCTTCGAGATCAAAGCTGAGAAGATTACAGCCCGTGAATATTGCACTCTGCATGGGCTATGGAAAAAAGGAGAGGACTAGTGATTAACAGTGCTTTAAGATAAAAGCGACTGTTGATATTTTCTCATAAGAACTGATAGAGTCATGACTGGATAAGATAGCATTTGATTAAAAAGGGAGTCTATAAGTAATGAGTATTCAACTGCAGTTTTTGGGAGCGGCTAAAAATGTGACTGGTTCAAGCTATTTACTTGAGGTTGATAGCAGCAAGATACTGATAGACTCCTGTATTATCGTTGCCGGGTCTGGAGTGTTTTGCTTTAGCGAAGTCACGCCGATATTTCCAGTCAACACGAGTTGTTTGTAAAAAGGAGATAAGAAAATTAAGATACTGGCTGTTTCTGATAAAATTGAGCCTTCATTATATGAGTACTTCGACAAGAAAAGGTACTCTGATATTGATTTGATTCTTTCAGCCGGGGACTTAAGACCGGAGTATCTCTCTTTTTTAGTGGATATGCTAAATAAACGCTGTTATTATGTGAGAGGTAACCATGACATAGTCTATGATGTGGAACCACCTTTGGGCTGTATGGATATAGATGGGAAAGTGGTCAATCATGAAGGTATTAGAATACTGGGGCTGGAAGGTTCTATGTGGTATGGCGGAAGGGGAGTAGAACATACTGAATGGCAAATGCGCTGGAAGGTATGGAAGGTAAGATTCCAGATTTGGAAAAAAAGGGGAGTGGATATTGTTCTCACTCACGCTCCTCCCAAGGGGATTCATGATGGAAAAGACCTCTGTCATACAGGATTTCGCTCTTTTCTCAGACTGATTTAAAAATATAAACCCCGCTATCTGATTCATGGTCATATTCATAAAAGCTATGGCTATAGTGATGAAAAGATAACCCAAATTCAAGGAACCAAAGTAGTAAACGTTCAGGGAAAACATATCCTGGAGATCCGGCCTCGCATGAGGAAGAAAATAACTAAAAAAGAAGGATGGTGGAATATTGTCTTCAGGTTAAGGCAGGATTCTCTTAAATCCTTTTATGCCGAATCACGAGGCCGAAGGTATCTTGATTCAATTGATACAGGCATACAGACTGTTAAGGTGGATGGTATTGTGGGAAGCGTAGGTAGACCTTTGGATTTCAGTAGGGATTTTTCTCCCAAAAGTGTAGATGAAAAGCCTCACATTCGAACTAGAGTGAAAAGTATAGAAGAAGCCATGCAAGAAGGTAAGCCTCTTCCTGCAGTGGAACTCTACAAAATTGACGATGAATACTATGTGTTGGACGGTCATCATCGTGTAATCGCTGCAAAAGGGCAGGGGCAGAATTTTATTGATGCTCATATTGTCGAATATCTTCCTGCAGATGATACCACAAAAAGGCTTCTTATCCAAAAAAGAATTGAGTTCGAGGATGAGACGGGACTGGGAGGGATTAATCTCCTGCGTCAAGGGGATTATGATAAGTTATTGTTTCAAATAAGAAACCATAAAAATCGAATTGAGGCGAGAACTAAGGAGAAGATATCTATTAAACAAGCAGCCCGAGATTGGTTTAGCTCATTCTACCGCCCTGTAACGGATAAGATAAAGAAGCTCAAGCTCAGGCAGTATTTTCCCAAAACTACCATAGGGGATATGTATATCTACTTGTGTGAGCAGGCAAGGCTGCGTAGCCAAAAGAGGTTGGAGCATACTTGCAGTTTGCCGGAAGCTCTTGAGGAGATTGGCATACTGGCAAAGGCTACCCAGATTATTTTGCCAGCGGAAAAAGCTTTACAAAGACTTCTCAAAAAAGGGCAGAGTTGTTTCCTTTTACTCCTTTACAACTCCATTTTTTCAAGCTTCTGGGCCTGGTGAGGATGCTTTTCCCCAGCATAAACTTTCAGTTTTTTAAACATTTTTCTACCCAGTTTACTTTTGGGAAGCATCCCTTTTACCGCTTCCCGAATAATCATCTCTGGCTTTTTCTTTAAGAGGTCCTCATAAACTATCCCCTTTATTCCTCCCGGATAGCCAGTATGATGATAGTATATTTTCTTTTCTTCCTTACCCCCGGTCACCTTTACCTTCTGGGCATTTATGACCACTACGAAATCGCCCACATCCAGATGAGGGGTATAAATGGGCTTATTCTTGCCAGATAAAATCTGAGCAATTTTGCTAGCCAATCTACCCAGAATTTTACCCTCTGCATCTACCAGATACCACTTTTTTACAATTTCTGCTTCCTTAGGTATGTAAGTTTTCATTCAAATCTCCTTTTATCCCCACTTCTCACCAATAAAGTTCAATCCCTCTAAAGTTAGAGTAGAGTTTACCTCGTCTATCTCCTCGCACTCCTCGGCTAATAAAATTCCCAATCCTCCTGTAGCTATGACTTTTGCCTCTTTTCCTAACTCCTCTTTTATTCCCTTTATTATCTCTCTAATTCCTCCTAAAGAATGATAAAAGACTCCTGAAGTTAAACTATCATTGGTGTTCTTGCCGATGATATGGACTGGCTTTCTAAACTCTACGGGAAATAAGGCTTCTGCTTTTTCAGCAAGACTCTCTATGGCACATCTTACCCCCGGAGCAATAACTCCTCCCAGGTATTCCCCTTTCTTTGATACCACATCAAAGGTAGTAGCCGTTCCAAAATCTATGACTACAGCCGGGAGTTTGTATAACTCGGAAACAGCAACTACATTGGCTATCCTGTCTGCCCCAACTTCCCGAGGATTGTCACAAAGAAGAGGAATCCCTATTTTTTCTCCTCTCACCTCAAAAGATAAAATTTTGAAATATTTCTCTACCGCTTTTTTCAAAGGAGCAAAGATGGAAGAGACTACAGAGGAGATGATCACTTTTTCAATATTAACTTCCCCGCCAAACCTTTTTATCCATTGAGAAAGCAGGATCCCCCACTCATCAACTTCTTTTTTAGGCTGGGTAGCAAACTCCCCATTCAAAACCAGTTCCCTCTTTCTAAATACCCCTGTCTTAACCAGCGTATTACCTACATCTATCACTAAATTCATTTTAGATATCCTTCCTCAGCGCCGATTCTTTTTTGCATTCCGCTCTCCAATCTCAAAATTAACCCACCCTCTTCATCTATATCTTGAACCACTCCGAGAAATTCTCCCTCTCCAGTCTGAACTTTAACCTGTTTTCCCAATAAGGAGGAGAATGAGCGAGCCTCTTCTAATATTGAGGAAAAATCATCCTGAGAAGAAAAATAGAGCCTTTCTAACTCTTCTAGCAAACATTCCTGGAAAATCTTGCTTGAGACAGAATGTCCCATTTCCCTTTTTAGTGAAGTAGTAGTAAAGGACAAAGGAGAAGGAAATTCCTCTATATTTATATTCACACCTATCCCCATAATGACAAAAATTACTCTCTTCTGAATACTCCTTACCTTGCACAGTACCCCTCCCACTTTTTTCCCGCGTATTATAGCATCATTGGGCCAGCGAATTTTAGGAGAAAGAAAAGAAAACATCTTCTTTACACTCCTGGCTATCCCAATAGCTCCCAGAATACTTAATCGGGAAACACAAAAGCCTATGGGGGGACGCAGGATAAGAGAAAACCATAATCCTCCCTGCGGAGAAAACCAATAATGACCTGCCCGACCCTCTCCCTCAGTTTGCTCTCCAGCTACTACTAGAACTCCTTCCTCTGCTCCTTGTTCTGCAAGCTGGTAGGCAATTTTATTGGTAGATTTTACTTGAGCGTATGTATAAATTTTTTTACCAAATATCTTTACTTCCGGAACTAGACTCATAACTTAATTCTCTCTGCTCTTCTAGTGTCTTCTTCCAATTTTTTAGTCAGGTGAAGCCGGGAAGGAAACTCCTCTATCTCCCGAAGTCTAGCTGCAAGCTCGATCTTAATTGGCTCTTCATAAATATCCCCTTTGAATCTCAATATATGTACTTCCACTCCAAAAGAAGTATCTCTAAAGGTGGGTCTAGTTCCCACATTTATAATCCCTTTATAGGTTTCTCCCTTTAAACTAATCCTGCCCGCATAAACCCCTGCGCCAGGCAAAAGTTTATAAAGCTCAGGCTCCAGATTAGCTGTAGGATAGCCTAAATCTCGACCTCGCCTCTTACCTTTTACCACTTTACCTAAAATAGTTGGATATCGACCCAACCCTTGGGTAACTTTCTCTATTTCCCCTTTCCTTAACCACCCACGAATCAGAGAGCTGCTAAGCTTCTCCTTTCCTATTTTCAAAAGAGGAATTACCTTCAGTTTATATCCAAATATCTCCCCTTTCTCCTTTAACCAATCCACATTCCCTTCCCGAGATTTGCCAAAAACAAAGTCCTCCCCTACTACTATCTCTTTTATTTCTAAGTTCTGGTTTAATCTCTTTAAAAAAGAGTAAGGAGAAAAAGAGGCAAGCTGAGGAGTAAAGGTAAGAATTATTACTAGATCTATCCCTATTTGGGCTAGAATCTCCTTCTTTTCTTCCCCTACAGTTAAAAGGGATAAAGGCTCCCTAAAGAAAGACTCTTCAGAGCCGCAAGCAAAAGTAATAACACAAGTTTTTCCTCCCCTTTTTTTTGCCTGGCCTACCATCTCTTTAAGGATTTGTTGATGCCCTTTATGAATCCCATCGTAAAAACCAATGGTAAGAATAATATCCTTATATCTTTCTTTCTGAAGAAATCCTTCTTTAACTTCCATTTTCAAGCCAAGACTCTAAGATATTTGAACCCTATTTTATCCCGGCAGAAGTGAGTTTCTTCTTGCAAACTTACCGCTACTGCCAGAAGCTGCCCTTCCTGACTACATATGCGAACCCTATCGCCTTTTTCTAATCCAGGGGGTAAATTATCAAGATGGGATAAATAAAGAGAACCACCCCACTTGACTATCTTTTCCGCTCCAGCTTTCACCGTGACTAAAGGTAAGTGGGGTAAGGCATCCTTTAAAGAATAAATATTTTCCTCTTCTAAGCCCTTATCTAATTCCTCAAACTTTTTAGCCTGTTTTAAATTAAAAGGACCTATACTAATCCGACGAAGAGAAGCTTGATAGGCTCCAAAATCGGAGGCTTTTCCTATGTCAGCACATAGACTTCTAATATAGGTTCCTTTTGAACAACGCACCCTGAACTCCGCTTGAGGATGAGAATTAAGAGTAAGTCCTGTTAAAAGGTTTGAAGAGAATTTTAAACCCTGTAAGACCTTACGGTTGGGACCTTCTAAGGGGGTAAATCTCAGCAGTTTAAGTTCATAAATTTGAACTCTCCTCGGAGCTCGCTCAACTATCTGTTTCTTTCTTGCCAGTTCATATAACCGCTTGCCTTGATAATGAACAGCAGAAAACATAGGAGGAGTTTGAATTATTTCCCCTCTAAAACGACTGAATAGCTCTTCCACTTTCTCTTTAGATAAAGAAGAGGCATTTTTCTCTTCTACCACCTCCCCCTCCTCATCCAGACTGGAAGTGGTAACACCAAAAATCATCTCGCCCTGGTAAGTCTTATCCAGATTCTGTAAAAAAAGGGTTAGTTTTGTAGCCCGCCCCACACATATAAGAAGAAGGCCTGTAGCTGCTGGATCTAGTGTTCCTGCATGTCCTACTTTCTTTATCCTTAAAACCTGTCTAACTTTATCTACTACATCATGCGAACTTATCCCTTTTGGCTTATCTACCGGTAAAAGCCCATCCATCCTCACCCTCTATTCAACCTTCTTCCTTTCATAGGCTTGAATTATATCCCCTTTCTCTATTTCACTGAAACCATCTATATTAACTCCACATTCCAGTCCTTTTAAAACTTCCTTTGCATCACGATCGAAGCGTTTAAGGCCCCTAATAGCACCTTCCCCTATCATTTTTTCTTCTCTGAAAATTCTTACTTTACTTCCCCTGTTTATTTTCCCCTCTTTAACATAAGAACCTGCCACTGTTCCCACTTTAGAAATGCTGAACATCTCCCGAACCTCTGCTTCCCCTATTACTTCTTCTTCATATTGGGGCTCCAGGAGACCCCCCACAATTTTTTCGACATCCTCTATCATTTTATAGATGATCTCGTACCTTCTTAAAGTTACTCCTTCCTCTTTGGCTAAGGTTCTATTCGCTGAAGATATCACTGTATTAAAATTAATAAGTATTGCTTTTGATGCAGAGGCCAGAAGGATATCAGATTTTTTTATTTCCCCTATTCCTCGATGGACAATGTTTATCTTTACTTCTTCATTCTCTAGATTTTTTAGTGTGTCCGAGAGAGCTTCCAATAAACCTTGAGAATCTGCTTTGAGGATAATATTCAAAGTTTTTTGTTTTTCTTCGGCTTCTTCATAAAGATTTTCTAAAGTCAGAATATCTCTTTTTGTCAAACCTTTTTTCCACTCCTCTGCCTTAACTTTTTCTGCTAGCTGACGAGCTTGTCTCTCATTTTTTATTCTTTTAAATATACTTCCGGGAGTTCCCACACCAGAGAGCCCTAAAGCTCTTACTGCGGTGGAGGGTCCTGCTTTCTCTAGACTCTCTGCTTTCCAATTAATAAGAGCCCTTACCTTTCCATAAACTGACCCCCCTACTAAAATATCACCTATTCGCAATGTTCCCTCCTGGATAAGTAGGGTAACACAGGGACCTTTTTGTCTATCCAATTCACCCTCTATCGCTATGGCTTGGAAATCTCCATCTGGATCTGCCTCTAGCTCCAGCATTTCCGCTTCTAAAAGAATCGTCTCTAAAAGTTCATCTAATCCCTGCCTGGTCAAAGCAGAAACTTCCACAAATATAGTTTCGCCTCCCCACTCTTCAGGTACTAAATTATATTTCTTCAACTGTTTCTTGACTCGCTCTGGCTTTGCTTCCTCTTTATCTATCTTATTTATAGCTACCACAACGGGTACCTTAGCTGCTCTGGCATGATCTATTGCTTCCACTGTTTGAGGCATAACTCCATCATCACCC
>JAUWRC010000106.1 GCA_030610745.1 Clostridia bacterium | reverse complement strand
ATATTGTCTATCGCTATAAGTTGGCAGAGAGAGCACGGGGGTTTCTTATTGCTAAAGGGATGGAAGACAATCAAGAATTAGATATTGAATAAAGGAGAAATTAAAATGTTTCAAAAAACAGTAAGAGGAGTATTGCTGGGTTTAATGATGGTGTTACTTTTAACATCGGGCATGGTTATAGGTGCAGAAAAGAAACTTGCTGAGGATCTTTCTGCTCTCACCTCCAACGCCACAAAGGGTGAAATTCTGTTAGCCACCAGCCAGGGAGTGAGCATAATAGAAGAAGACGGCTGGTCAGTGCTCGATAAGTCCAAGGGTCTTCCCCACAACCGGGTAAAGACCACAGCTGTAGATAAAGAAGGGCGCATCTGGGTATCCCACGGTAGTGGATTAAGCGTTCTGGATGGGGGGCAATGGAGCCACTATCTCCGATTCGAAATGTACAAAACTCTTGGTTTTAGCATTAATGATATAGATGTTCTTGCCTTTGACGCTCAGGGAAGAGTATGGATAGGCACTGACTGGGAACTGGCCGTTTTTGATGGCAACCAATGGCTAACTTATACCCAGGCTACCTCAGGTTTGGCAGGTAATGGAGTTAATGCTATCACCCTTATTGGAGATGGACCCCCATCTTTTCCCCTTCCTTCCGAAGCTCAGCCAGGCTCTGTTTCTGGCAAGGTGACCTGTCAGGAGGTGCCGGTGGTGGGAGCGGAGGTAAACATTTGCTGGGATGTCTCCTGGCCTATATTCTTCGGCCCCACACCCTGTAAAGGCGAGGTGTACAAGGCTGTCACCGACAGTGAAGGTTGCTTCTGCATTGTGAATATACCCATAGGTGCCTATAAACTGGCCATGCGCATTATGGAGGAAGAAAAGGAGAAGTGGTATACTGGTGGTGGTATTGGCAATTTGCCAGCTACGCTGCATATCATATCGGGAGAGGAGACTCGCCTAGCTGAGCTGAGCCTCAAAAAATAGCCATTTCGCTTCTAAAAAGGATTGCCTAATTGTCGTCTTCCTCCCGTGCTCACTATTTAACCTTCTCCCATAAAGCAACGATATCCTTAGCTATTTGGCCATTGCAAAATTCAACAATGGGTACACCCTTAACCAGCGAGCGGATCACATCCTCAGAAAAAGGTAGTTCTCCTAAAACTTCTACATTTCTATCCTGGCAAATTTTTCTAATCTCTTGTGTGTTCTTTAAATTTATGTCGTACTTATTTATGACAACCTCTGTGGGGACACTAAAATGTTTAGCAACATCGGCAATCCTTTCCATGTCGTGAATGCCTGAAAGCGTAGGTTCTGTAACAATGAGAGCCAAATCTATATTTGCTAACGAGGCAATTACGGGACAGCCAATTCCTGGAGGCCCATCAACAATTACATAATCTTTATTTTCTCCCTCTGCTATTTCCTTTGCTTTTTGCCTCACCAATGTTACAAGTTTACCTGAGTTTTCTTCGGCAATGCCAAGTTTTGCATGAACCATAGGGCCATATTTTGTGCTGGATACAAACCATTCTCCAGATAAATTTTCTTCCATCTTGATAGCTTCTACTGGGCAAATAAGGCTACAAATAGCACATCCTTCACAGGATACAGGGTCTACTATAAAATTTTCACTCACCGCATTAAAACGGCAAACAGTAATGCATTCGCCACATTGCGTACAGAGTTTTTTATCAATTTTTGCAGTTTTTCCGCTTTTAAATTCATGTCTTTCCTTTATTTCAGGTTTTAACAACAGGTGTAGGTCCGCTGCATCTACATCACAGTCTGCCATAACTTTGTTCTTCGCTAAAGCGGCAAATGATGCGGTCAATACTGTCTTTCCTGTGCCTCCTTTACCGCTAATTATTATTATCTGCTTCACCCCGTTAGACCTTTCTTATCCCCCATTAAACCTTTTAAATATCACTTATTTTTTGAAGATTAGAATATTTATAGGTCTAACGGGGTTCATTTGTTTGTTCTATAATCCTTTTATATAGCGCAACAAATTCCTTTTTATATTCTGGAAATGACTCTACAATAGAAATTCCTTTTGAATAAGCTACTGCGATTTCTTTCTTAAAAGGTATTCGCATTAATACAGAAATATTCTCTTTACTGCAATAATTATCTAACTTATCATCCCCAATATCACAGCGATTTATTACAACCCCAAAAAGGATATTCAACTTCCTTAACACCTCAACTGCCAGTATTAAGTCATTCAAACCAAAAGGGGTTGGTTCAGTAACCAAAATACAAAAATCACTCCTTTTAACTGCTTCAATAACAGGGCAGGATGTGCCTGGCGGAGCATCAATGATGACAGTTCTGGTTGGATTAATATACTCTTTAACTGCTCTGATTAAAGGAGGGGACATTGCTTCCCCAATATTCAATCTTCCTTGTATAAACTGCAAGTTATCTGAGGTGCCTATTTCAACAACACCTATTTCCTTATTGATTTCTGTAATTGCTCTTTGGGGACAAAGAAGGCTGCAACCTCCGCAGCCGTGGCATAGGGGTGGAAAAGTTAACACCTTATCCTTAAATACAGCAATAGCATTATAAGCACAGATTTTTTGACACCTGCCACAAAAATCACATCTAGACTCATCTATTTTTGGCACAGGAATGGATACAACTCTGGTTCTTTTAATCTGAGGTTTTAGAAAAATATAGGCATTAGGCTCCTCAACATCGCAATCCAATAATTGGATACCACTATTTATAGAAATAGCGAGGCTAGTAGCTACTGTGGTTTTACCCGTTCCACCTTTTCCGCTGGCAATTGAAATAATCATAGAAATTATATAATTTGATGATATGTTATAAGCACATCCTGAAATTTACTCCTGTGTTTTTCAATTATTACCTTTTCCAAAAATTATCCCCTCACCATTTTCGTTCCACATTTAGGGCAGTTCACAAAATAACAAGGAACACCTGCTTGATGCGTAACCTTTGCTCCACAACTCGGGCAAATGCAATCTCCACCCGGCCCTGCACCGGGACGATTTCCACCCTTTCTGCTTCGTCCAGCGCCTTTGCCCACACCCCTTCCTTGACCTGGGCCTTGCCCTAATGGCCCTGTTCCATCTCCAGCTGGCATCTTAATCACCTCCTTATCTTTCCCCCAGCCAGTCCCCTGAGAATCTTCTCATGTCCCGATGGGGGTCATTTCTTTTCACTTCTTCTTCGCTGAAGGAAAACTTATATTCTCTGACGTAGTCCAGAAGAATTTTATAGGCTTTGTTGAGCTCAATCATTTTTTTATTATATTCTTTATTCTTTGAGCTCTGTTTATCTGGATGATACTCTTTGGCTTTGCTGCGGTAGGCATCTTTTATTTCCTTGAGAGTAGCCTCTTTAAGTAGTTCAAGGAGCCTTCTCGCTTTATCTATCTCTTCAAAATTTAGCAAATCTAACCTCTCACCCTTTCTATATTTCCATTGACCTGCCTACACCTATGGAAAGAAAATCTTCCTTGTATTCTTCCCTGAATAATTCAATAGCTTCTTCTCCAGTGCAGTGGCTCGGACCCACCTTTTTTACCCCTAACCCACGGAATCTATCCACTATCATTTTAATCATTCTTATATCTTTATCCATGAGGTGAAAACCTCCCAGGACTAAGTAAATGGGCTCTTCTAAATTCTCCTTCACCTTCTCTAAAATTCTGATTATTCCTGGATGGGCACAGCCAGTTATTATAACTAACCCCGGATGAGCTTTTATTACAAGAGACTGTTCAGCTAAAGAACTTCCCCCATAATGAGCGAGTATCTTGCCTGTGAGATAAATCTCATTAGAAAATTCGGATGGGGTTTTGAACTTCGTCCCGCTCTTACGCACGGAACCTTTTCTGCCAGGGTAAATATCGGGAGCAATGCGGCTAAATTCATCCTTTTGAATTAACTCTGCTCCAGAATTTCTCACCTTTTGTTTAAAGGAAAAAGAAAAATCAGAAAGACCATAGACCTTTATCGAAGAGAAGCTCTTTTCCCACTAAACAGGAAAATCCCCAACTAATCTTTAGACTTTTATCCCATATCCTGTTATCGCTAACTATTTTAAGCTGCACAGCTTTTTTTCCTTCACAACATACTATATACTATTTTTATTCTCCGCTCTCTTTATAATCTGTGCTACGATTTCATCCATCAGTTTTGCTGTAGATGTTTTTCCGTAAGCCCGGATGAAAGGCTTACCTTGATCAGTAGAATCTACTATAGCTGGCTCAATAGGAATTCTGCCAAGGAAGGGAACCCTAAGCTCATCTGCTGTTTTTTCTCCTCCTCCCATTTTGAAAAGTTCGATTTTTCCCCCACAATGAGGACAAACCAAGCCACTCATATTTTCAATAATTCCAATTACTGGAACATTAAGGGATTTAGCAAAGTTAACTGATTTTCGAGAATCTAAGAGAGCTATATCTTGAGGAGTGGTAACAATTATTGCTCCACTTAACCCTGGAACAAGCTGAGCTATACTTAAAGGCTCATCCCCGGTACCAGGAGGAGAATCGATAACCAGATAATCGAGCTCACCCCAGTCAACATCACCTAAAAACTGATTTATCATCTTCATCTTTAAGGGACCACGCCAGATAACCGGAGTGTCGGCGTCCTTTAGAAAAGAAGCGATAGTAATTATTTTCAGGCTGGGAGTGATAGCAATAGGTTCTATAACGTTGTCTTGTAAAACTCTTATCTGACGATTCTCTACACCCACCATTTTGGCCAGACTGGGTCCATGGATATCCACATCAAGAATGCCTACGGTTTTACCCTGGAAAAGTAGACCGTAGGCAAGATTCACTGCTATCATACTCTTTCCCACTCCTCCTTTACCACTAATGATAATTAATTTATGCTGGATTTTATCCATCCGATATTTGATTTTTTCTATTGTTTTATTTTGATGTTGAGATGTAGATGCTGCAGGCGCCTTTTGCACTTTATTCTCCTTTTGTCTTATTTCATCGCAGAGCACCTGCCTGTGCCAGAGCACAGCAGACACAGGTCCGCACAATTGTAGCGGTTTGATTTATCAAACAATTGTCGGATGAATCCGACCGCTACTGTGCCAGAGCACGGCAGACAGGCACCGAGAACGCCAAGTAGTAGTTGAACTTTTCCCGGTTTATTTTTCTTCCAAGTGAATGGCCTCAGTGGGGCAATCCTCTGCTGCTTCTTTTATCTTCTCCTCAAACTCGTTAAAATCAGCCTCCTCTTTTACTTCGGCTACATCGTTAAGTTCAAAAACTTGAGGGCAGGTTCCCTCACAAAGCCCACAGCCTGTACAGGCATCCTTATCAATCCAAACTTTTGCAACTGCCATTATCCAAGAGCTCCTTTTGGTTAAATATCTGCCAGCTCATATTTTATAAAAAGCCTCATTTATTTTCTACTCTTTCTAAAATTCCTTCAGCAGAACTTTCGTAGCTTAAAAAGCTAAATTTCTTTTTCTCAGCATAATACAAAAACGTAGTCATAATACAGGCATTGACTGAAGCA
>JAUWRC010000039.1 GCA_030610745.1 Clostridia bacterium | reverse complement strand
CCCTGGACAGTCTCCACTATCTCCTGAATAGAAAGTTTTTCTTGAGGCATATCTCGTATCTCGCACCCCCTCACCTCAATCCTCTCTCATAGTTCATAATTGGTAGTTGGGAGTTCGTAGTCAGAAAAGACAGCTCAGAATTAGGAAGAAGTTGAGAAATCTTAGTCAATGAACTACGAACTCATAACTATGAACTACATTGCAGCAATTCCCGTACTACTTTTCTATCATCAAACTCCACTATTTTATCTTTAAAAATTTGTGTTCTTTCATGCCCTTTGCCGGCGATGAGAAGGACATCTTCTCTCTTCATCTTTTCTAAAGCTGCCTTCATAGCTTCTCTTCGATCAGTTACAGTTAAGTAATCCTTTCCTTTTCTACCTCCTTCCTCCTTCATTCCTTTTTCAATCTGAACTATAATTTCTTCTGGATCTTCACTGCGAGGATTATCAGAAGTAATTATTGAATAATCGGCTAACTTCAAAGCTGCCCTGCCCATAAGAGGGCGCTTTTGAGAGTCTCTATCTCCCCCGCAACCAAAGACAACTATAAGCCTGCCTCTAGTAATTTCTCGCAGAGTTTCCAGGACTTTTTCCAATCCATCCTGAGTATGAGCATAGTCAATAAAAATCCCAAAATCATGAGTATTTTTAATGGATTCGAGCCTTCCGGGAATCCCCCTTACTTCTTCCAGTCCTTCTTTAATCAGATAGTCGGGTATCTCTTCTCCAAAAGCAATCGAGGCAGCAGCCAGAGCATTATAAACATTATGAACACCTAAAAGAGAAAGGTCTATTCTTTGTCTTTTTCCCCTCTCTAAAATAAAGGAAACTCCATCAGATACTACCCTTAAGACTTTTCCTTGAACATCGGCCTTTTTTTTAATCCCATAAGTAATTATCTGGCAAGAAGTGTTATCCATTATATAGTTAGCTGCTGAATCATCTATATTCACCACCGCTCTCTTGGAAATTCTCTTTCTCGTCTCTTTACCCAGTTTTTTAAATAAAGAAATCTTGGTCTCTAAGTATTCATTTAGATTTTTATGAAAATCTAAATGGTCAGGAGAGAAATTAGTAAACACAGCCCGGTCAAACTCCACCCCCTCTACCCTGTGAAGAGCCAGAGAATGGGAAGAAACTTCCATGACTACATAATCTAGATTATCGTCTACCATTGTCTTAAGGAGTTTCTGTAGGTCTTGTGATTCGGGAGTAGTAAGAGAAGAGAGAAAACAGTCTCCGCCCAGATTATAATCAATGGTAGATATTTTGCCTACTCTAAACCCAGCTTTTTTTAAGATGGATTCAACTAAATAGGTAGTGGTCGTCTTGCCATTGGTTCCCGTAATTCCAATTACTTTGATTTCCCCAGAAGGGAATCCATACCAGTTTGTACTCAGTCGGGCTAGAGCCAGCCTTGATGAAGGAACTTTAATTAACACCACTCCCTTGGGAATGGAAACAGAGATATCCTTCTCCACAACTATAACCCTGGCCCCTTTTTTTATAGCCTGCGAGATAAACTGATGACCATCTTCTTTAAAACCAGAAATAGCTACAAATAAGAAATTCGGCCCCACCTTTCTAGAATCACAGGTCAATCCTTTCACTTCTAAATTAGTGTTGCTTTTTATACTTTCCACATTCAATCCAATTATAAGTCTTTTAAGATTCACCTTATCCCCTATTAAGCAAGTTTTTTATCTTCCCGAGCAAAAGAGAAATATCTGTAGTCTTCACTACATAATCATCTGCCCCACTAGCTCCAGCCTTGTCAGCATCGGCAGTATCCACATAGCCGGTGTAGATAATAATCCTGGTATTAAGTCCTTCTACCTTTTTAATCTGTCGGCACACTTCATCACCGTCTATACCCGGCAAGCGAGTATCCAAAAGAATTAGATCTGGATTTTCTTTGTGTACTTTATCTAAAGCTTCTTTTCCATTGGCGGCTTTTATAACTTTATATCCACATTCTACTAATACATCAGCTAAGGCTATGCGCATGTTCAGCTCATCATCCACTATTAAAATTGTTTTAGACATAGCTCAACTCTATTTTTTCGTTTTATTCTTAATCTCCTCAATAATATCAATGGTTTCTTCAGGGTCAAATGGTTTGTAAAGACAGCAGTAGGCACCTTTCTTTAACGCCTGCTCTACTAAGTCTTTCATCTCCTGCCGATAGGCGGTCATCATCACTGCTGTTGCCTTAGGATTAATCTTTCTAATAGCCAAATAGGTCTCAAGTCCATTCAGGAGGGGCAGTTTCATATCTATAAAGAGAATATCCAGTGGTCTTTCCCTGGCTATCTTGATAGCCTTCTCACCATTTTCAGCCAGAGTTACAACCCATCCCTTATCTTCTAAGATATCTTTTAGAGTCTTTCTAGTATTGGGATCATCATCAACCACCATAACCAGGGCTCCGTCCTTTTTAGCTGCTTCAATCATCTTTACAACCTTTTCTATATCCAACGGCTTATACACTACTCCATAGGCACCTTCTTTTAAGGCATCCTTGATTAGATCCTCCACTGAATAAGCGGTCATCATAATTACAACTGTCTGAGGATTTATCTTTTTTATCCTTTTATATGTTTCCACTCCATTCATAACCGGCATCTTTATGTCCATAAGGATAACATCAAAAGACATTTCCTTAACCTTCTGAAGCGTTTCTTCTGCACTATTTACAGTAATGGCATCATAGCCCATTTCATTTAGAATATCTGATAGACTGCTGGCGAAGGAAACATCATCATCTACAATTAGCACCCGAGTCTTTTCTCCCACCCTACTTCTCCTTTCGTTATCATATTTCGTATCTCGTACCCCCTTCGCTATAAAGATGCTAAATTACACTTATCATGTCAAGACACGACCTTGATACTTCATCTATCTTCAACTTTTTTGCCACTGCTCACCATAGCCGCTAATGTGAAATCAATTACTTTCCTTTCCACCCATTCTTCCTTTTGTGGCAAAATATTCAGATAAGGCAGGACTCTTTTCATTATTTTGCCAAAGAGAGGAGCAGCTATCTCTCCTCCATAGTATGCCCCCGTAGGCTCCCTGATTACTACTATTCCAGCAATTACAGGGGAGTCTACGGGGGCGAAGCCTATAAAGGAGGAAATGTATTTATCTGGAAGATACCCCCTTCTGTCCGGCGCAGGAATTTGCGCCGTCCCTGTCTTTCCCCCTATTGAATATCCTTCCACTTTCGCTTTTCTTCCCGTTCCTTGCTCTACCACCCGCCCTAATAACTCTCTTATTTGATTTGAGGTAGAAAAAGATATCGCTCTCCTTCTTACTACAGGCCCATTTTCCTCAACTATCTTTCCTTCTGGACTGCGTACATATTTAACTAAATAAGGCCTTAACAGCTCACCTCCATTTATGAGGGCAGAAAGAGCAGTGACCATCTGCAGAGGTGTAACAGCTATACCTTGACCCATGGCAATACAAGGAAGGTCGGTAAGAGACCATGAAGAAGCAGATCTGAGGATTCCTCTCTCTTCTCCTGGAAGATCGAGACCCGTTTTCTCCCCAAAGCCAAAAAGGTGAAGATATTTTGAGAAAATCTCTTTCTCCATTCTACTTGCCAACTTAACTACTCCCACATTTGAAGAATTTATAAGAATTTCAGCCAGGGTAAAATTTTGATTAAATGAATGCCAGTCATGGATAACATGATTAGCCACTTTAACAGATTCTCCACAATAAATTTCTTCTTCTTGGTCTACCAATCCTTCTTCTAAAAGAGCACTGGCAGTGATAGGTTTAAAAGCTGAGCCGGGTTCATAAAGGGATTGGACTATTCTATCTCTTCTGGAAAAAGAAGAATAATTAGAATAGCTATTAGGGTCATAATCGGGTTTGTTGGCTAAGGCAAGGATTTCACCAGTGCGAGGATCCATGAATACCGCTTCTATAGAGGTAGCTTCCCTCTCTTGGAGAGCTAAAGATATCTCTTGCTCCACAATGGACTGGATAACATTATCTATGGTTAGAACTATTCCCTTTCCCGGAACAAGATCTTGAAGAGACTCTTTGGTGGAGGAAATTTCATAACCTAAGCCGTCTCTCTTTAGCCAAAAACGACCTTTTTCTCCCTGCAATTCCTTATCATAATGAAGTTCCACGCCAGCTAATCCTTGATTATCTACCCCTGTAAAACCTAAAAGATGGCAGGCAAGTTCTTTTTGAGGATAAAATCTCTGGGCTTCCTCTATAAAACCTATTCCTTCTAAATCCAAATTATCAATCATCTCTTTCTGAGCTAGGGAAAGTTTTCTTTTTAACCAGACAAAGGTAGCTTCTTTTTTTAATCTTTCGGCAAGACCGGCAGTCTCCACCTCCAGTATAGAAGATAATTGCCCAGCTATTTCCTCAGGATGAGAAATTTCCTTAGGGCGGGCATAAAGAGAATGGGAAGGAACGTTAATAGCTAATTTCTCTAAATTCCGATCATAAATTATACCCCTTTTAGGGAAGACCTCAATTATTCTATCCTGGCTCCCTTGCGCCTCTTTGCTAAGCTTTTCATGATCTAAGATTTGCAGACAATATAGGCGAAACTCAAGGAAAGAGAAGCCAAAAAATAGGAGAATAAAAGGTAACCAGATATGGACTCTCTTGCCCTGCTTGATCAATGAGATCTCCTTAATCTAGTTCATAGTTCGTTGTTCATTGATAGTAGCGGTCGGATTCATCCGACTTCTCAGTTAATTAGTTGATTAGAGATTAGTTAATTAGTAACCCCAGCTCTCTTTTTCCTCAATCCTGCACTCCTCACGCTAATCTCTCAATTAACTAATCCACTAATCATCTTCTTTTATGCGATAAATCGCACCGCTACTTGCATCTCGTAGAGCTTAGAGCTTATCCCTTATATATCTTATTTCTCGGGGTTCGGCTAAATTTAACTTCTCTCGAGCATAAACTTCGAGCTTTCTTAAAGACAGCCGGGAAAAAATCTCCTTCTTTAACAAAGCATTTTCCTTCTCTATCCCTTCCATCTCGCTCTGAAGCCTCTGTATAGTATAACTATTCTTAATTAACTCTGCATTGCAATATATCTTTATTCCTATAAAAATAAAAACAAAGACAAGAATGAGTAAAAGCCACCTCACTATACTTTCTCCGCTGCCCTTAATCTAGCCGAGCGAGCTCTCGGATTTGCTCTTATCTCCTCTGTCGAGGGCCTAATGACCTTTTTGGTTAAAATCTTTAGCCCTTTTTCTTCAGCCTTCCTGAACTCCCTTTTCACTATCCTATCCTCTAAAGAGTGGTAGCTGATTACACAAATCCTTCCTTTGGCTCTTAATAAATCAAGAGAGGAGTTCAGGCTGATTTCTAAATTCTCCAGCTCTTCATTAACCTTAATACGCAAAGCCTGAAAGATTCTAGTGGCAAAATGTATTCTTTTCCCCCTTCGAAATTTAGCTGGGATAGCTCTCTTTGCCACCTGGACCAAGTCCAGTGTTGTTTTAAGGGGATTCAGCTTTCTTTCTTCAATAATAAATTTCGCTACCCGGCGGGCCCATGGTTCCTGCCCCAGTTCAAAAAAAATATGGTCCAGTTCCTTCTCCGAAAGCTGATTTACCAGATGAGCAGCGGTCAAACTTTGTAAACCATCCATTCTCATATCCAGGAGGCCACACTGACGAAAGCTGAATCCCCGTTTTGGATTATCTACTTGCATAGATGAAAGACCTAAATCATATAAGATACCGTCTACTTTGTTAATATTCTCTTTTTTAAGAATTTGAGGGAGATGTTTAAAATTTGCTTTGATGAGAGTAACTTGCCGCTCGTATTCCTTGAGCTCTTCTTTTGCCACTTGAAGCGCTTCTTCGTCTCGATCTATTCCCAGAATCCTAACTTTCCCCTTCTTCTCCTTCAGGATAGTCTTGCTGTGTCCACCGGCGCCTATAGTACAGTCTACGTAAACATCTCCCTCCTCTAAATTAAGCCAGTATAAAACTTCCCTTGCCATCACCGGCTGATGAAAAAATTTCAAATCCTCACATCCATAATTTCTTCTGATAATTCTTCATAAATAGATCTTTTTTCCTTATAATACTTATCCCATCTTTCCTCGCCCCAGATTTCTATTTTATTAAAGGCACCAATTATAGCTACTTTCACTTTGATTTGAGCAAAATCCTTCAACCCTTGAGGTAAGGTAATCCTACCCTGAGTATCTGGCTGAACAAAGTGGGCTCCGGAGAAGAGAAGCCTTAGGAAGGCCCGAGAATTGGATTTGGTGGTAGACAGATTCCGCAGTCGCTCTCCCAGGCTTTGCCACTCCGATAAAGGATAAAGAAACAGGCTCTGATCCAATCCTCGGGTAATGACGAATTCATTCCCTTTTTCTCTATTTTGCTGACGTAGAGAAGAAGGAATGATTACTCTATTTTTCTCATCTATTGAATGATGGTACTCTCCCATAAACATTGGCTATACGCCTCCGTGAACCCTGTTAGAAAATTCGGACTCACCTTTTCTAATGGGGGGGGTGAAGAGCCCTGGCAGCAAAATCTCCTCCTCCACTCTGCAAAGATTCACCTCGCCCGTTGTATTCCTAATGCAGACATTACCGATGTTCTTCTTTGTTCGCTCACTGTCGTTATCCTGAGATCTAAACTCTAGACTTTGGGCTCAGGGCTCTCCACTTTACACCACTTTTTACCACTCACCCTCCATTATAAAACAAAAAAATATATTGTCAAGGGGGACCGCGCTTCGCGGCGCTTCGGCTTCCTCCTCTTGACAATATTATTCCTTGTAATAAACTAAGATTGTCACGCTTGCCTTTAGCAAGCTCGCAATCAGACTGTGTCACAATACAAAAAAAGAGGAAATTAGATGGACTTACAAGAAAAATGGGACAAAGCGGTTAAAGAAACAAGAATTTTAAGACCTCGTTTACGCACTCTCTTAGCCTTCGAAAATACTGAGCTCCCCTATGTATCTTTAGCTAAATCGGCAGTTAATATTGGAGATACGGTAGTGCGAAAAGGTAAGGTAATAGCACATAAACCTACCATTATCCTTCCCGGAAATTTTCCTCAATTTGAGGGCTTTGATTTTGACGAAGATTATGAAGTTGATGAGAATGAGGTTGCTAGATTCCTGTTGATGCGAGGAGTTTCCTTTCCCACCCTAAAATACAACAATGAAACCCATACCATTGAAGTATTTGAGGGTTCATTAGATAAAGCTGTTGGACATTTCTCCAGGCAACTGGAAAGAAAAGAGGATGTCCACTGTGGGCTGATATTGGGTCCGGAAGACTGCTGGCAATTTTCAGTCTTGATTTATGCAGGAACTCTAGCCATTAAGTCGGCATCTAGTGATGTAGAAAAACTCTTCGAGTACTTCAGAAGACACGGACACTGGTAAAGAATGAAAATTAAATTACCCTATGGCAAAGAAAGTATTTTGCTGGAATTACCTGAGGAAAGAACGGAAATTATTAAGCCAAAAAAGCTCAAAGAGAGTAGAAGCACCAATGAAATTCTAGAAAAGGCATTAAATGAACCTCTCGATGGGAAAAAATTGGAAGAGGTAGTCAGGGGCAGAAGGATATGTGCCCTTGTTGCAGATACTACCAGAAAACAGCCTTATAAGGAGCAAATTGAAGCCTGCGCCAAAAGATTAAAGAAAGCAAATCACATTCAATATATAATCACCACCGGCTCGCATGATCCGGATGATGAGGGAAACTTCAGAATAGCTCAGTTTATTGAACGCAGTGCAAAGAAATATGGCCTCCACTATGATATTTTGATTCATGACTGCGAAAAATCAACGGAGGAGGTAGGCATAACCGCGAGAGGAACAAAGGTTGAAGTTGATAAGAAAGCCCTGGAGGCAGACTTATTCTTAGTTACGGCTAATATGAAAAACCATTATTTTGCTGGCTATTCCAATGTCGTCAAAAACTTTCTCCCGGGGTGTTGTTCTTTTAGAACTATAGAGATGAATCACGGACTCGCCTTAAAGTCTGAGGCCACATGTGGAAGACATCCCTGGCATCCTGATCCAGAAAGGAAAACCAATCCTGTTGCCGAGGACATGCTAGAAGCTATGCAGCTTATTGCCCGGGATAGACCCATCTATACACTAGCCACCATTGGTGCTGAAAAACTCATTTGGGCTGCGGCAGGAGCCCCAGAAACTGTAACTAGAGAAGGTATTAAAATAATTGATGAAACGACGAGTTTTAAACTCTGGCCCCAGAAATACGCGATTGTCTCGCCTGGAGGATACCCTTATGATAAAACTCTCTATGCAGCGCAAAGAGGAGTTAGTCTAACAAAAGATGCTGTTCTTGACGAGGGTGAGATTCTCTGGCTAGCTGCTTGCAACGGAGGCTACCAGGGTTTGGGTCCGGCTAAAAAAACTAAAGAGTTCTTTTACGACCCTCTGACTTTAGATAAACCAAAGAACCTTCTGGCAGAAGAAGTTAAAAAGAACTACAGACTCTACAAACAAAAAGCATATAAGATGGCTCATATTCTGGGAAGAGTAAACAAAATCTGGTTATATTCTAACCTTAACCATAACATCGTTGAGGCAGCCCATCTTTATCCAGTGAAAAATCCACAGGAAGTTATCAATCAATGGATTAAAGGCGATTCCCATGAAAAAATTTTAGTATTCAAACAAGCAAATAGATTAGCCATCTACGCCAGTAATACGACTGAATAAAAACATAATGGAAAGATATGTAGAAAAGATACTGATATGCAGCTTAATTGGTTTTGGGCTACTTTTTTATGCTGGAAACTCACTCGCTGCCTCAGAAAATAATTCTCAAATTTCCTCCGAAAAATCTTCACGTATTTTGGCAGCTTTAATAAAGGCACAGCAAAATCTCACCCTGGACGAGATAAAGAAACCTACCCTTGATAAACTTCTCATTATTTCTACATCTTTAGAAGATACTCCTGATAACTCTAGTAAACTAATTGGCTATGAGGATAATGTAGATTTATTTGCCGTAATAAAAGATAGGCAAGGAAACTATTATTTAGGATGTGATGATTCGCTGCCAAACAAAATAAAAGTGGACAACATAATATATTCTACGGAAAGCGAAACTCTTAAAAGATGGAATGAGGAGAGGTGGGGAAAGCCAGCTATAAAGTGGTACAAAATAATGCCAAAATTGCAGCCATCTCACCCAGACTCAAATTATAAGTGGTACTCCAATGTCTTTACTACTAAAGGTCCTGATGAGGGGAAATTCTCCGGGTGGGATATTATTGAATATACCGAGAGCTCTATAGCTCAGGAGGGCTGGAGGATGAGGTTAGAGAAAAAGGCAGGAACAGCTAGATTCAGAGCTGAAATCAACTATAACGGCCAACTCTTATCTTCCCCTGGCAAAAAAGATCTCTCGGAGCCCAGTAATATTGCCGCCGAAGATTATGATAGAGGTATCAAACCCTCTGTTCACTGCATCAGTAGACTGTCTAACCATGAAAATGAATTGATTAGATATATAGAAGCTCTAAGAGGGGTTCCCTGGCTTTGGGGAGCAGACTATAGAGATAGAGGAGAAAGAGATGATCCAACCAACCATCAGGCAGAACTTCCCAACCCCATTGGCATAGAATGCGCTGATTTGATTGTCTCTGCTTTAAGAGCTATGGGGAATAAAGATCTCCAATACACGGCAGCCAAAGATTTGGGAGAGGGAATATATAACCTGCCCATAGATGAAAGAATTTTCAAATTTGCTACCAATGAGCTCTTCAAGGATTGGACGCCTCAAGCAATAGCTTATCAGGATGGGTATTATTATATCTCGGGCAAGGGAAAAATCCAGATTTTTGATTCTCACTTTAGACTCAAAAAAGTTATCAAAAAGCCCTCTTCCCATTATCTGGATATAGCCATTTCCCAGGACAATCAAATTTATGTCATAAATAATAGTAAAGCCAGAGAAATAGAGATTCTTGACCAAGAGGGAAATCTAAAAGGTCATTTTAGGCCAAAAGTAGAGTGTGTTTCCCGGGTAGGAGATCAATCTTATACCTGGGAAAAAGAAATCAGAGCCAGAGGAATTGACCTTGATGAAGAAACCAGAGATATTTATCTTTTAGCTTCTGGGAGTCTATATATCTTTGACGAGGAAGAAAATTTAAAGAAAGAGGTAAAGCTAGAGGGTCTTTATGAGAATTTTGTTCCTTTAGGGCCCCTGACCCTGGAAAATGGTCAAGTCTATATACCTGTTTATGGAAATCAAATCTTAATTTATAACCTTGCCGGTAAAATCATTAATAAAATAAGACTGGAATGTACCGTCCTGGCAATGGACATCCAGGATGAGAAATATTACCTCATACCATATTATCTGAGAGCAACCCTGCCCCTTTGTATCGAAATCCGCGATATTGAAGGAGCACTCCTGACAAATTCTTATGAAAGATTTGTGGACGAGGAAGGAAAAGACGTCGTTATTCACATCGGTACAGGGGAAGGTGAAATAAGAATAGGTGACCTTATCTTGAGTAAGGAAGAAAAAGAGAAGAACTTCAGCCATACCCTTGTTCTTTACGAGGATTCTAACAAAAATGGACTCTTAGACTACAGTGATAAATTGATTTGCGCCGGACACAAAGGAGTAATGGTCAATTCTGTAAAAGAAAAGCTGGAGGAAAGATGCTTTATCTTAAGAAGACTGGACGAGTCTATAATAAAGATTGATTGATTCGTATAGCGGATAGCGGATAGCGTATAGTGAAGAAGGGA
>JAUWRC010000111.1 GCA_030610745.1 Clostridia bacterium | reverse complement strand
ACAGCCATTGCCTATGCCTTTAATCGGATAAGAGAAAATCACGCCGATGTCATTTTAGCAGGAGGGGTGGAAACCCCTATTCTTGCGTTATTTATAGCTGCATTAAGTAAAATCAGGGCTATGTCCAGGAGAAATGAAAAGCCAGAGGCAGCCTCGCGACCCTTTGATAAATTAAGAGATGGGTTTGTTCTAGGAGAAGGAAGCTGTATGTTGGTTTTGGAGGAACTCGACCATGCACTCAGGCGAGGAGCTCATATTTATGCAGAAATTGCTGGAGTAGGAACCAGCGCCGACGCTTACCACATAACATCTCCCGAGCCAACTGCAGAGCAGGCCAGTAGGGCAATGAGGCTAGCACTAGCTGATGCACAAATTTTGCCGCAAGAGATAGACTATATCAATGCTCATGGCTCCTCTACTCAGCTAAATGATATAGTAGAAACCGGGGCAATAAAAAAAGTATTTGGAGCTCATGCCTATAACGTGGCTATATCCTCTACTAAATCTGAATACGGACATCCTATGGGAGCAGCCGGAGCTATGGACATGGCTGCTACATCTCTTGCTCTAGAACAAAATCTTATCCCTCCCACTATAAATTACGAATTCCCTGACTCTGAATGCGATCTGGACTATACTCCCAATAAAGCCCGCATAGCCAGAATAAACAATGCCCTATCTAATTCTTTTGGGTTTGGTGGGCATAATACCTGTATCATCCTGAAAAGGTATTGATGTTATGTATGCTACATTATACCATTATGGACTTTTGAAGGTAGGCATTTTTGGCTTTTTGTTATCCGTCTTTGTTTATCTTAAAGCTTACCACGAACCGAAAACTGCAGGGTTTATTTTAATAAACATTACCCTGGGACTTTGGGCTGTTATTCTATTTATGTTTCATCGCTGCTTTGGTCAACCCATTGTCTTCTGGTTATCTCTCTCTCAGTTAATGGCGATTTTCATTCCGGTTGCCTTTATTCATTTTGCCTTTACCCTCCTTGGATTCACAAAAGGGCGTAAGAGACAACTCTTTTTCTTATATGCAGGCGCTTCGGTTATTGGTTCTTTAAGTTTCACAGAATTATTCGTAACCTCCGTGAAGTATAATCCTATGTTAGGGTATTATCATCTCGTTCCTGGTCGTTTTTACTCCCTGTTTATGTTCGGATTTGTAGCTATGGTAATCTATGGTTATTTTATTTTGGGTATGGCTCTGAAAGAGAGTTCGGGATTTAGGCGGAATGAGATACGCTTCTATTTAGTGGGCTCTGCTCTCGGGTTTATTGGAGGAACAACTATTTTTTTATTACCTCTTTATAGCATTAACATACTACCCCTTGGCATATATTTGGTTCTAGCAGAAGAGGCCATTATAGCCTATGGTATGATGAAGCGGAGACTAATGGATTTACGTACTATTGTGGGTAGGGGAGTGATTCACTCTATTGTTACGGTTGCTACCGTGGGACTATTTTTGTTTGTCGGCTTTTATTTAGTTGGCTACTCTCAAGTCATAAGTTCGGATTTAAAAGCATTTTTGTATGTTCTAGGGATTAGTTTTTTTTTGGTGTTTGTGTTAATACCAATCCGTTGGCGACTCCAATATATGATAGAAAAACTAGTCTTCAAACGAACTCGGACCTCTTACCAGGGCATAGTAGAAGGAAGTCAGGAACTCTTAACCATTATGGACAAGAGAACCTTATCCAGTTTTTTCCTCCAAACAGTAGTTGAAGCAGCTAATGCTAGTTGGGGAACTCTTTGGTTGCTTGATGAGAAAAAGGGGAGCTATCGCTTGACGGAAAAGGTTGGGAATAGAAAGGGCGAGCTGTGGGACAGGGAAGCTATTTTCTGGAATGAAAACCACAGTTTCTTAAAAGCGGTGGGGAAGAGAGGAAAGGCGTTACTCAAAGAGGAGATTTATGCATTTATTAAGAGGAAAAAAGAGGTGGATGATGATATAGAAGAGAAACTGAGAAAAAGCGATTTTGCACTTGTCATCCCGCTCTTTTTTAAAGATTATCTTCAAGGATGCCTTTTTCTAGGAGATAAAAACTCCGGTGATTGGTTTTCTTCCTACGAGCTTGAAGCGTTAACTCTTTTTAGCGATCAAGCTGTCATAGCTTTTGCTAATGCCCAGCTTTTTGAACAAGTCCAGAGGATGAAAGAATATAATGAACGTATAGTGAACAATGTAGATAGCGGGATTATTGTGGTTAATAAAGAAGGTAAAATTACAACTATTAACGAAAAGATTAAGCAAATGTTGGCGGTTTCCTCGAATCAATTGGTGGGAAAGAGTCTGGAATCACTACCTTCTCCACTCGAGGAGATTGCTGTGAGAGCCTGGAAAAGTCGGAAACCTCTTTTTGTTCCCGATTTAGCATTGAGAACTGAATCAAAAAATGACCTGATGGCCAGCTTAAGCGTGTCCTTTATAGACAGTGGAGGAGAGAAGGATGTAATTTTTGTTCTTACCGATCTCACTGAGGTGAAAGAGCTAGAGGAAAAGATTCGACAAACTGAGAAGATGGCTAGTATCGGGTCTATGGTTTCTCAATTGGCGCATGAGATCAAAAATCCTCTTTCTTCTATAAAGACCTTCACGGAGTTACTACCTGAAAAATTCGAAGATGGAGAATTTAGAAATAAGTTCTTTTCTTTAGTTTCTGGCGATGTAAAAAAAATCGATGATTTGGTTGGCCGGATGCTTAACCTGGGTCGAGTCCAGCCAACTCGATTTAAGAAGCTCTCCGCTAAAGAGCTAATCGATGATGTTCTGAGTTCTCTCGAGCTTCGGTTGAGGAAGCAAGATATTAAAGCCAAAGTGAGCTGCGAGGAAGATGTTCCTCTCATCTGGGGAGATCCGCGCGGGCTAGAGGAAGTCTTTTTCAACATCCTGGTTAACTCGATTCAGGCAATGCCAACGGGAGGGAAGGTGAATATTTCCATTCGGGTTAAAAAAGATAAAAATGAGAACAAAGATGGGCTGGAGGTGGTTATAACAGATGAAGGAGGAGGAATTTCAAAAGAGGATTTACTCAGAATTTTTGAGCCTTTCTTTTCTACCAAACATCAGGGTTCAGGTTTAGGACTTTACATTTGTTATCAAGTCATCCGGAGTCATGGAGGAGAAATCGGAGTAAGGAATACAAAAAAGGGGGCTAGCGTCAAGATTCTCTTGCCCATTTCCAAGGGGAAATTTTCTTATATTGATGAAAAGAGGTAGATTTATGATAAACATACTCTTTATTACCGGGGATGAGAAAGGAAAGGGGTTCTTGAGTCGTATTTTAGGATCCGGGTTTTTCATTCTGACATCGGATAACGAGGAAGAAGTTGAGAGTTTGGTTATGCTCGCCGATCTTATAATTGTTGATTTTTCTTCTCTGGAGGGGAGAGCTTTAAGTGCGGTGCGGAGGATAAAGGAGTTGGATGCTTCGGCGATTATTCTTGGCGTGGGGAAACGAATAGGGGAGGAGATAATTCAGGCAGCTCAGGAAAGGGGACTTTCTGAGTACGTCGATATGGAGAAAGATATTAGCTTTTTTGGTAAGTTGGCCAGGCAGAAGATGAAAGAGAGAGTGCTGGTTTTTGGAACGAAGGAGGGGAGGCTATCCCAGGAGAACTCACGTTCCGTTTTACCTATGGGGGAAAAGGGGAATTTTTCGCCCGAAGAATATAGAGTTCTGGAGGAGATGGCACACTTTCTAGTGCACGGATATAATCTAAAAGAGCTAGTTCAGTTTGTTCTGAGTTTCTTACACAAGATGTTTCGAATCTCTCGGCTTTGTTTTGTCTTAAAGGACAGGTTAAAGGAAACATATAGAGTAGAAGCTTGTCTGGGAATGTCAGAGAACATAAAGAAATATGTTGAACTCTCTCCTGAGCGGGGATTGGTAAAGTTTCTTAGTAAAAAAGGCATAACAGTAAACAGAGGAGACATACTGCGGACAGATTTTGAAACTGCCTATGAGGTAAAGCAAGAAATGAAGGCTATCCGGTCCGATACGGTAGTTCCTGTTTCTCCACGAGGTGAACTAATAGGAATATTGGGTCTTGGGCCGAAGATAACCGGAGGGGAGATGTCAAAAAGAGAAATTGAACAAATCTTCTTGCTGGGTAACCAACTTGGGCTAGCTATTCAGAATCTTTTGTTTTACAAAGAGATGGGCTGTCAGAAAGAGTATATGGAGGATGTCCTTGAAGGTGCCGCGAGTGGTGTTATAAGCATAGGGGCTGGGCAGAGAATTGTTACTTATAACTCCCGAGCACGTGAAATTTTGAATCTGGATGGCTATCTTAATTTGACCGGTAAGGACATAAGAGAGCTCCCCTCACCTTTGGGTGACATTTTGTTTGAAACTTTCACTCAGGGTACTTCGTATAAAAGAAAGGAAGTGTATGTTTCAGCTCTGAAGCGCTGGTTAGGTGTAAGCACGAGCCAGGTGAAAGACTCTAACGGAGAAGTTTCAGGGAGTATGATGGTATTTACGGATATTACTCCGGTTAAACGTCTGCAAGAAGAGAAGGAAAAGACGCAAAAAAGGGATTTTCTTGGTCAGGTGGCTGTTCGTCTCTCTCATGAGTTGAGAAACAGTTTGGTTCCTATTAAATCCTTAATTGAGCTTCTTCCTACAAGATATTCCGAGCGAGAATTCCAGGAGAAGTTATTTTATGCAGTCACCAAAGAAATAGGGCGGATGGAGAATCTCGTTGAGCGTCTAGTATTTTTCAGTCAGCCTTTGTACCTGGAGAAGCGTGCCGAGTCTCTGCCGACTTTAATCTCTGAGACTGTGGAGAAAGTTAAGAAACAGTTGTCTGCAGAAAAGGAGATCAAAGTAAGTTTAGGCTGTAAGGAAGAGAACCTACAGGTTTACGTAGATAAAAAAGCTATGATTGAGGCCTTTGATCATATCATAAGTAATAGTGTTGAGGCGATGGTGGGGGGAGTGGTGGAAATAGATATCAATTGTGGAGATACGGATAAGCTGCCGAAGGCTCTTTTAGTAGCAACAGAAGAAAAGTCAGCCCCTGAGAAAGCAGGGGAGTATGTTAAAATAGAAATTAGAGATGAGGGCCGAG
>JAUWRC010000014.1 GCA_030610745.1 Clostridia bacterium | reverse complement strand
GTATGGGAAAAACTAGAAATTATGCTTGAAGCCCGGAATTCATATGCAAATCCTTATACAGAGGTTGAGGTCTGGGTCCATCTCAAGGGTCCGAAATTTGAAAGGCGCATCTATGGTTTCTGGGACGCAGGCAACATCTTCCGCATTCGAATCCTTGCCCCGGCTCCTGGAGAATGGAGATGGACCAGTGGCTCTAATCATTCAGACCCTGGCCTTAACGGCAAGAGGGGCAGATTTACCGCTATTGAATGGACAGAGTCAGAAAAGAAAGAAAACTCCACTCGGCGCGGCTTTATTCAGCCTACGGCAAATGGGCATGCCCTGGAGTATTGTGACGGGACTCCCTTTTTTCTTTCGGGTGATACATGGTGGTCTACCCCAACCTTTCGCTATAAATGGTATGATGAGGAGACGAGTTACCCTATTGGCCCGGAAATGGGCTTTAAAGATATGGTTAAGTATCGCAAAAGGCAAGGATTCAACTGCATAGCAATAATTGCAGCCTTTCCTGCCTGGGCCAATGATAGCAAGCCACCTTTCATCAGGCTCAACGATGCTGAAAAAACTGGCATTCGTGACGCCTGGCAGCAAGCTGGCACCGAAAGCGCCAAGGATATGTACAATGAAGGCGGCCGCCCATTCCTCTTTCCGGGAAAGGTAGCCGGCTACGAGGAAGTTTTCCCTGATGTTGACCGCATCAATCCCTCCTATTTCCAACACCTGGATAAGAAAATCGACTACCTTAATAATCAGGGGTTCATTCCTTTTATAGAGGCAGCTCGTCGCGATACGAGTGAAGTATGGAAAAAGTTTTATCCCTGGCCCCTCTCTTATGCCCGTTATATTCAGTATGTCTTTAGCCGTTACCAGGCCAATAATTGCATCTTAAGTCCAATCCACTACGACTGGGATGGTATGTCCATTCCTTCCAGAGAATATAATGTTCCGGCTAATATGGTCATTGAAAAATATGGGCCTCCTCCTTTTGGAACACTTCTATCAGCCAATGCCAATGGGTCAACACTGGTGAATTTTGGCGGCCCTGAGGAGGCTAAATGGATAACTCTTCACCAGATAGGGAACTGGCGTGAACACAACAACTATCAATATTTGACAGAAATATTTAATTCATCTCCCCCCTGTCCTGCCCTCAACGGGGAACCTTATTATGCGGGATGGCCACATAACGGAGCCCCCGCAGGAACGAAAGAAGATGACCTTTACTGTCGCTCCGGGATGTACGGCAGTCTTTTATCAGGGGGCTTTGCTGGCCATATTTACGGCGCACAAGGTCTATGGGGCGGCGACATTGAAAACAGCGCAGACTATAAAATGTGGGAGTCTCTTACCTGGAAGTCCGCCGAACAAATGAAGCATCTGCGAGCCTTTGTTATGTGCCAGGGAACCAGATACCGAGATTTAATTCCCCATGCTCATTTGCTCTTGCCTGATAAGGCAGGCAATCCAAACGGTTATAAAGGCTGGGCCTATTGTGCTCGAACCAAAGAGAAGGACTTTTTTCTTCTCTACTTTGAAAAGGATTGTCCCAAGGCTGCTGTTAGAGGGGCTCTACCTAATGAAAATTATAAGGCTCGCTGGTTTAATCCCAGAAGAGGCACCTGGCACAATGTGGGGTTGGGAAAACTAACCGCTGAGGCAACAGGAAGGATTAGGATTCCCCCTTTTTCATCCAACGATGATTGGGGTATGGGCCTTGTGAGTGAGTAACATCCTGCCCCCTCACAAGAAGTGGGATTTTCTAGCAAGCTTTGCAATAATAGCTTACCGCTGAAGACAAGGAGGAGAAACCATGGAAGTATTCAAAGGAGGAAAAGTAGAGGAAGTCATAGCCGTTCGCCTTGACCCTGGCGATGATATACACGAATGTGTGGAAAAGATAGCAAAAGAAGAAGATATTCAAACAGGGGTAATAGTCTCTGGAATTGCTACTTTTGATAAAGTCAGATGGCACAGTATAAGCACTACAGACTTTCCACCAAAAGATAAATTCTTTCAAATGGAAGGCCCCATTGAAGTCTCCGGAATCCATGGAATCATTGCTGACTATAAGCCGCACATGCACTTTACCTGCGCTAACTCTGATAACAAGCAGGTTGTCGCCGCGCATCTGGAGCCTGGATGCAAGACTTTGTATTTAACTGAGCTACTCATTATTAAAATCAGTAATTTAAACCTTACTCGCAGGCTTAACGAAAAACTGGGAGTTGTACAATTAAGAAAAAAATAGTCAAAAAAGTGTTAAAAAAGTTTATCAATGATCCCAGAGATGTAGTAGAAGAGATGCTGGAGGGCTTTCTTGCCGCTCACCAGAAACAGGTAAAAAGATTAGAAACCTCAAGGGTTGTGGTGAGAAAAGAGGTTCCTATCAAGGATAAAGTAGGCCTGGTTACTGGCGGGGGTTCGGGACACAAACCAGCTTTTATTGGATATGTGGGTAAGGGCCTTATGGATGGAGTGGCCGTGGGCGATATCTTTTCTTCTCCTTCTGCTGAACAGATTTATGATGCTATTAAAGCGGTAAATTCTGGCAGAGGTGTTCTTTGTGTGCTGGGTAACTATTCCGGAGATGTGATGAACTTTGATATGGCTGTTGATATGGCTAAAGATGAAGGAATAGAGGTTGAACAGGTTATAATAAACGATGATGATGGCTCAGGTTCTAAAGACGGGATGGAAAATCGCCGGCGAGTAGACGGAGAGGTGATTGTCTGGAAAGCCGTAGGAGCGAAAGCAGAAGAGGGAGCTAGGTTGAGGGCAGTAAAAGAGGTAGCAGAAAAGGTCAATGCCAATACAAGAAGTATGGGCGTAGCCCATTCTCCCTGTGCTGTGCCTTCAATGCCCCATGGGGGAGAGCCAAATTTTACACTGGGTGAAAATGAAATGGAGATAGGTGTAGGCCATCACGGAGAGCCAGGAGTGGAAAAAGTAACTATAAAATCAGCCGATAAAACCACAGAAATCTTAATGAACAAAATCTTAGAAGATATTCCCTTTGCACAAGGGGATGAGGTGAGCGTATTAATAAATGGCTTAGGCTCTACTTCCCTCTTGGAATTATATATTATTTACCGCAAAGTAGCGAAAATGCTAAAAGAAAAAAAAATTAGGGTTTACACCTCCTATATCGGGGAATATTTTACTTCTTTGGAAATGGGTGGATACTCAGTCACCTTGACTAGATTGGATGATGAGCTAAAGAGGCTCCTGGATGCCCCTGCTAATTCTCCTTTATTTGTACAAAGCTAGGGATTAGGAGAATTTCATGAAGATAGCTATAGGTAGTGACCATTTAGGCCTGGAACTTAAAAATATAATTGAAGACTTTTTAAAAGAAAAAGAAATAGAATTCAAAGATTTTGGGACCATATCCAGGGAACCCCTGGATTATCCCGATATAGCCAGGAAAGTGGCCCGAGCAGTTGCCAAAGGTGACTGCAAGAGGGGTATTCTTATCTGTGGGACGGGAATAGGTATGGCTATTGCCGCCAACAAGGTTAAAGGAATAAGAGCTGCCGTCTGCCACGATATATACTCTACCGAAAGGTCTAGAAAGAGTAATAATGCTCAAATAATGACTATGGGAGCTCGAATAATAGGCTCAGAGCTGGCAAAGAAATTGGTGGAAGTATGGCTGAACTCCGAATTTCAAGGAGGTCACTCAGAGCGAAAGGTGCAGAAAATAATGGAAATTGAGAAAGAAAATTTCTCTTAACCTTCTCAGCAGCGGTTTGATTTATGGCACAATTGTCGGATGAATCCGACCGCTACTATACGCTAAACGCTACCCGCTATACGCTAGGAATGCAGCGGTGCGATTTATCGCACAAAAAAGAAAAAAAATTGGTTAATAAAGAAAATTCATCCATCAAGATAGAGGAAATTCTGGGAAACATCGTCAAGAAGCTTGAAGAAAAGGAAAATTATCTAAATCGACTGGATGCACAAATTGGTGATGGGGATCACGGAAGGACTATAGTTAATGCTTTTAAAAAGGCACAAAAAGCATTGTTAGAAAATGAAAGTGGTGGAGAAGATGAAGCTGGCTCATCAGATAAGAATACCGACATAGGAACTTTATTAAAGAGAATGGGAAGAATCCTTGCCTTTTCTACCGGTGCGGCGGCCGGCCCTTTATACGGAACTGCTTTCATAGAAGCAGGTAAAGCAATAGAAGGCAAGAGAGAAATTAGCCTGAAGGATTGGGTCAAATTAACCAGAGCAGCCGAAACAGGTATCATTAAAAGAGGTAGGGGTAAAGTAGGCGAGAAAACCATGCTGGATACCCTGCATCCAATGGTTGAAACTTTGAAAGAGACGCTGGCCAGGAGTGAAGTATTAAAGAAATCATCCGCTAAAACTGACCTGTTAAAAGAAGCCCTTCTGAGAGCGAAAGAGGCAGCCCAGAAAGGTATGGAATCTACCAGAGAAATGGTTTCCAGGAGAGGAAGGTCAAGCCGACTGGGAGAAAGAACCAGAGGGCACATCGATCCTGGAGCAGCCTCCAGTTATTATATCATAGAAGCTATCATCAAAACCTGCCTTAAAGTATAGTGACATCCTCCCCGGTGGAGTTTTCTGGCAAACTTTGTAAAACATCTCGCAAAAAATTGGCTGGCGAGTTAAATCATTTAACAAGAGAGCTCTGGATTAAACCGAAATAAGTAACTCGAACCGCGAAGGAATTGAACGAAGATTCAAATAGACTGAGGTCAGAAATATGCTTGCGCTTTTCTTCTATTCTAAACTTTTAAGGTATTCTATATTTTCAGCTAGTTTCTCTTCTGTGGGAACATCTGAGAAATCCTCAAAAGAAAGATATCCCTCATAACCTACTGCCTTAAGGTCATCCATGACCTGTTTCCACTCAACAATTCCTTCCTTTAACCGAGCCGATGTAGGTTTCCAGAAGAAAATTCCATTTTCATCTTTTTTCTCAATCGCCCAGGAGGAATTTTTAACGTGGACATGAGCTAAATACTCTCCCAATAACTGTATTCCCATTTGCCAATTTTCATATCCTTCATAGACCATATTCCCCGGATCATAAACAACCCCAATGCAGTCAGGATCAAATAGAGAAACAAGACGATAAGCTGCAGAAGCACTGGGTATAATACTGCCCATGTGCAGCTCCAAAAGAGCTTTTATGCCATATTTAGAGGCCAGTTTCTCTACCTTTTTTAGACTTTCTTGGGTCTTTTCAAATAAATCATTATAATTAAGTCCTCGCTCATAAAAGGGAGTGCTTACCCTTATCTGAGGACAAGCTACAACTTTAGCTGCCTGCATAACTTTCTCTATTCTTTCCAGCTCATCTACCTTTAAATAGGTAGCTAAGTTACAGATTTCTAGATTCTCTTTCTCTGTTATGCTTTTAACATAATCCGCTTTCTCTTCTAGGGTCTGAAGAGAAAAAGAGCATTTATTGCCGCTCCAAAAAGAAATTTCTTTCTCTTTTTTCAAAACTGTTACTACTCTCCATTCAACTCCGTCATACCCCAGAGGGGCTAATTTACCCACTAACTCCTCCGGAGTAAACTCCGGTGCCATCACTGTAAAGATACTATATTTCATTATTTCCTCTCCTTATGTAATTTAGCTCTTTGTTGCCTTCTCCACTAAAGCCTGAGCTTTTCTTCCGTATTCCAGGTAAAGGCGATAGGCAGCCTCTGAATCCTCGGCCTTTTTGCCAAGGTGAATAACGGAGGCCATATGAGGCTCGATAGAGAAGCCCCCTTTGTATCCCGAGGAAAGCAAATCCTCAATTATCTTTTCCACCTGGCAATCTCCTTCTCCCGGAAAGACAAACTGGTCTGCCTCTTTTCCCTTATATTCCTTAATGTGCACATGAAGGATGTAATCCCTCACCTTCTGACAGATGTCCCAGGGACTTCCACTGCCATGGGGCTTGTTGCCTGTATCCAGGAGAAATCTCAAATTGGGTGAGTCCACCGCCTCTATAATGTCCAGTGCTTCCTCTGGACCCTGGCCACCCCAACCTTCACAGTTCTCGTGAATGAGGATGACCTGCCCGTCCTCTGCTATCCGAGCCAGCTCTTTCAATCGCTTTACCGCCTCTTTTCTCCAGTCACTTTTGCTCCAGTTGTCATTGGGATAGCTCATTATGCGAATGTATTTGGTGCCGAGGCGATGCATTCGGGGGATAGCCCTTTTTAACTCCTCTACATCGAGAGTAAAATCTCCTGATATCTTGCGTGCCCAGTTGGCAATCTGGCTAGCAAGACAACAGACCCTGATTCCTGCCTCATCAAGCTTTTCAGCGATCTGATTGAACTTAGCTTCATCCACATCAATGAGGTTTTTTTCATCGACGTTACGAATCTCAATATATCTCCAACCCAATTCCCTGTGGGCCTCAATTTGCCTCTCAATACTTGCCCCTGCCTCATCAGCAATGCCTGCTAAAAACATTCTTTTCTCCTTCTCTTATTTTCGATGACGGGGATCGGTAACTCTTTTTATCTTCCCTACCTTTTTCTCCCGGGAGGTCTGCTTTAACCCGCTTAAAAGCTCTTCATACTCCTCTCTATCAATGGGAATGTCAACCGATTTGTCCTTTTTCCCTGAAAGGATAAGGGCATTGATGAACTCAACACTCCAGAGACCCTCTTCTCCCGGGGCGATGAGCTCTTCTCCGAAAAGGATGGAGTGAGAGAAATTTCGTATGATCTCCTTGTGTTCAACCTCACACTGGGGAAGCTCCAGCTTCTCCTCAATAGCTTCCGGGCTTGCCCACATCTCCTTTGTGGAAAAGGTAAACTCCGGAATAGACACCTTCAAGGAGTAGAGCTTAAGCGAGTCATTTTGGTAAACCATCTTCCCATTGTCGCCAAAGAACTCCATAAAGAGTGCAGGATATGGAGCTTCATTGGTGGTGGTGTAATAATAGCCCCAGGCCCCACTCGGATACTCCAGAAGGGCGGTTGCTTCGTCCTCAACCTCTATGTTATGTAGTCGAGTGCGCACCTTAGCCGTGACCCTGCTGGGCATACCTCCTAAAAGAAGAAATAAGTCTATCCCATGAGGAGCCTGATTTATGAGCACCCCTCCTCCTTCTCCCTTCCAGGTTGCCCTCCAGGTGGCGCTATCGTAATAGGCCTGCGAGCGGTAATGTGGCTCAATCATACAAGTCCGCCTTATCTGTCCCAATCTCCCACTTTCTATGATTTTTCTGGCCAGTCTCATTTGAGGCAAGGCTCTCTCTTGATGCATCACGGCAAAGACCACCCCGCTTTTTTGAGCTTCCTGGACAAACTTATCTGCCGCGGATACGGAGACAGCAATTGGCTTCTCGGAAAGACAGTGAATTCCTTTTTTCATCGCCGCTATTCCAATCTCAGGGTGAAAATAATGAGGGGTGGCAACGAGGACAGCATCGACTAGCTTACTCTCCAGAAGCTCCTCATAGTTGGTGAAACCAGGGACATTATGTTCTTCGGCGGTCTTCTTCGTCACTTCCGCATCGAGGTCTGAGACGGCACTAAGCTGTGCCTCTGGAATGTCCTTGATGCTCTTGATGTGTTCCTGGCCCATTCCTCCCAGGCCAATTACTCCCAGTCTGACTTTTTCCATAACCTCCTCCTTTCTTAGCGTTCTCGGCGTGCTCTGCAGTGAAATATGATAAGGCAGCTGCCAGCGTTATTTATATTTTTATCAATTTATTCGGCCCCTGCTTAAAGGCCTGGTAGATTTTAATACCTTCTTCTGCATCATCTATTCCCCCTATTTCTATTTCTTTATCATTTTAATCTCCTTTAGGGTGTTCGAGGGATCTTCTTGAACCAAGTTAGGACTGCAATAATATAAACAATAATCATAATTATATTCAAGAAAATAATAGGTTGTAATGCCTCTGTTAAGAAAAAAATATAGAATATAAGAAACGTAAGCGTATATACTGTTAGGTAAAGTTGTATTTAAAGTCTTTCCAAATATTTATTGTAGTCTTCAACAGTAATTTCTATTTCTCGTAAAATTTCCCTCATCAAAGGACGAGCCAAAACTCTTCCTCTATGATGTGGAATAGTAGTAGTTCTCCCATCAGGATGTCTGTAAAATACATGGCTTCCTTTCTGGCGAACCCTCTTAAAGCCTAACAGAAACAGTAACTTCTCCATTCTTTTAGCATCAATAATTTGAAGCCTAGTCAATTTGCTACCTCAACTTGTTGAATTCCCACAAATTCAGGTAATTGTTTTCTAGTTTCTGGGTCCATTTCCTCCAGGCATAATTCGACTACCTCCTTAAGGTTCTTTTGGAGCTCATCCAGAGTTTCGGCTTGAGTATGAGCACCGGGAATTCCTGGAACAACCGCTACATACAACCCAGTTGCTGAGTCTTTTTCAACATATCCGGTTGCCTTATACATTTTAACCTCCTATTTGGTCCAATTCACATATCCGTTTTCTATAATACATATAATTCTCGTAACTTACATCGTCTGGGACACCGTGGTCACAGGTGGGAATATACCCTCCCCGCTTGAGCATGGCCGGAATGATATACTCAAGATGTTGGTCGATGGCCTCTTTTCCTTGAGCTAATACACGCTTATCTATACCTCCCATCATTATCAAATGGGGCCATTCCGAGCCGATTTTCACCACATCACACCCACTTGCCACTTCCCATGGGCTCATTATATCCATTCCTGCGGCAAGATACAAGGGAATAGCAGGCTCGGCCCAGCCATCTGTATCAACATGGAAATAAAGCTTTTGTTTCTGCCGCAGGCGTGCTTTTTCCACAACATCCTGATAATATGGAAGAAGAAACTCTTTGACCATATCAGGTGAAATAAGAAGGCCATGATTATAGCAGATGTCCTCGCCCAGGCCAAGCTCATCAAGAGCCAGGTTCTCTTGAATGGCCTCAAGCCCTTTGTCCATCAACTTAGCCCAATGCTGCATCATTGTATGAATAAGGTCTGGCTGGTCACAAAAAGCATAAAGCAGGTTTTCCGGCCCCATCAAGGCACGCAGATACATATAACCGCCTACCATCCCCTGCCCAACTATCACCTTATCATTTTTAGCCTGCTCTTTTGCCTTATGGCATTTTTCCCTCAGTCCTTCACAGCGCTTCGGGTCATCAATGTCCAGCCGAAAAACAACATCTTCCTCCCAATCCTTCATACAACTGACCGGGTGCTCTATGTAATGGGGCATAAAACCATGGCGGCGTCCTTTGAAAACACGAAGCCATCTACCAGCCAAATCTTGAATAATTTCGGTGCGGCCCTCATCCTTGATAACTTTCTCCTCATAAGGAGGATAGAACGGCGGCTCACACCATCCCATGTTCAGCTTAACACCGACCATACCGGGTGGGTCAAAATTGAAGAGATTTTTCTCCTCGTAGTCAGGGGAAAGTCCCTCTTTTTTCCATTTTTCAATGGCTTCTTCCCAAATGTAGAACTCGCGCCTTACCAGATGGTCAACGGGTTTAAATTGATAGGTTGCCCTCATACGTTCACCAGCATTCACTTCAAAAACTCCTTTGTCAAATAGGGATTTCACACAGCAATATCTCTCTAAAGAGATAATACCGCCTCTTCTCGTCTCCGGAAATAGGATACTGTCTTTTGAACCAACTTATCTAAGAATTCTTTGTCCGGCCTTCCATACATGGCCGGGTAGGGGTCCCCGCCAGGGCCTAATGGCTCAGGTGTGGCAAAACATCCCTGGCGATTATATCCAATGATATAGAGGGCCATAATTATGGTATCCAGGTCAAGAGAGCCTTCTCCCAGTGCACAACGGTTAGAGTCGGCAAGATGTAGATTTACAAGACGCTGGTCACATCTTAAAATAGCTTCTCCGATGTGGCTTTCTTCTGACTGCATGTGATAGACATCACCGTTGATATGCTGTACACCGGGGTGGTTTAAAGCTTTGATGTAGGCTAGCGCCTCCTCAATCGTATGGCAAAAACTTACTTCGGCAGAGCGGATGGGCTCTATTGCCCCCTTGATATTGGCCAGGGTAAAAACATCTGCCACACAGCGCAGTGTCTCCACGGAGCGATCAAATTCGGTATCGTCAATCTTCTTGGGCCTGCCCACTGCTCCGGGAACAACCAAAAAATATGCAGCCCCAAGTTCTTGACCCAGACTAACATTGCGGCGAATATAGTCAATGGCATTTTGTCGTATAATACCCCTGTTGCTTGATAAATCATTATCTGGCGAGAACATGCCGCAAATTCCAGAAACTCTGAGCCCATTGTCGGAGAGAATTTTCTCAGCTTCGATCGATTTATAACCTAGATCCTGGCCATACCGATTTCCGTGAAGTTCAATAAATTCAATTCCCGCACGCTGAAGTCGCTTCGCAGAATCTACCAGACTCTCCATTCCAAATCCCCAATTACTCCAGGATAAATTCAAACGTTGGGCGAACTTCTCCAGAGACTCTGACTTCATTTTCAAAAACATTTCTTTGATCTTTTGATTTTTGACCTCAAAATTCTGAAGTTCCATTATTTTACCCCCTATTTAAGATGGCAGGATCCCCTTCTTAGAAGCTAATCCATCCTTCTTACTTTGAAACATATCACGCCAGAGAACCGCCTCTTTCATATCTTTTGCCTCAAGGGTTACAATAGTTCGGGAAGGGTCAATTTGAGACAAAATAAGTCTCACATCCTTTTTTTCCAGCCTTTTCTTCCAGTTTGAAAGCATAACTGACTTTTTATGACGGCAGGCTTCCTGTGCCCAATTTAAAATTTCTTCCAGGCAAGGTCCATTGGGGTCATTTGAGATTTCAACACCGGAAAGCTGGGGAATTTGCAGAATATGCTCCAGGCTCTTTATTCCAGCACTATGAATGTGTATATACGAAGTATCGAGGTTAGCCGCTAATCTTGCATCATGGGAAAGTACAAAATCACGATAAAGGTCTGGCCCGATGAGGGCGGTAAAGTCTTCTGACCAACGAGCACCTCTGCCAGGACAAAACAAGCCAAATACATCTGTCGTTCCATCTTTTTGGGGAAGAAGTTCAAAATGCTCATTGTAGCAGGCCAGCCAAAGATCTGTACATTTTTCTGCTAAACCCCCAATCTTTTCTGGCTTGAGCATAAGATCCATACAGAGTACTTCGTTCCCGGCTAATGCAGCAAGAATATCAAAAGGCCCTATAAAATCTGTCAATCCTATAATTGCATCAGGAAAGTGACCATTTTTTATTTTTATAAATTTGGCAATGTAATCCTGCCAGAGCCCGTTATTCTTATCAAATAGGGGAGGAGTGAGCTCATCAACTGACCCCGCCAGGCTGTGAGACCAGCTAGTATCATTATCCCATTCCATTTTTGCTCCGGCCAGAGCTCCTAAAAAAATCGGGCCATAATTAATCCATACACAAGGCATACGCTCATCGGGAGTATTGTTAAAAAATTCTATCCATCTTCGATTTTTTTCCATAATTTTTTTAGCTGGAAGGTCAATATCTATAGCAGGATAATTAGGGCCGGAATATGGGAGAAACACACCGAGCATAGGGCGTTCAAGTTCTCCCTTCCAGAATTTGGTGTGCAATTTTTTCTTTTCCGAAATAAGCATATTAATCCCTTACCTCACGAAGTGAGGTGTATCTTAAAAGAGGAGACCTTTCTACAGGGGAACTATTAAGAATACCTGATACAATTTCTTTTGAATTCATAATATCTTCTTTGGCTAGCTTTAGTCCAAATCACTCAAAATGGATGGGGGCAAAAGACTTTCTTCCCTGTACTCAAACCAGTCAAAATCAGCGGAAGTAGAAGACTTTTTTCCGTTTCCTGTGGCATACATTCCCAGATAAACACCTGTCCAGCTTTCTGCTACTTCTGCAGAAAGGTAACGAGTGAGAGCAGTCTGAAGTGTTTTATAGGGGAAAGTTTTGCCAGTTTTGTAAGAAAAAGTATATCTCATGGCCTCAGATGTGATTTGAAGCCATACATGGCCGCCTGGTATTTCTTCCTCGGCTACAACACAGCACAAATCACCGATTCTGCGGCGAACAAATACCACCCTTTTCTCCTCACCTTTTCTAATTCCAATTTCATAGTGATGCAGGTGGTTCATATAAACGGCAAGTCCAGCTTCCTCATCAGGCTCTCTGGGAGAAAAGTCTAGAAGGGCCCGGGTGCAGGTCTCAAATTGAGTTTGCCTGCGGCCAATAAATACAGGAGCATCCAGATCATCCAGAGTTACTTTATTTCCCCAGAGCCGCAGACTCCCAGGGTGCTCTGTCAGACTCCAGCTTTTCTTTTCCTGTATTCGGATGAAATTCCAGCGAAGAGCAAGATTTTCAGAATCAAATTCATCACGCTCTTTTATTTTTTGCTCATTGATAACAGATGAACCCATTCCTTGCATAACAAGGGAAACGGTTCCTGACTGCCCAACTACAGGCCATCCATCATCTGTCCAGATGAGGGGTGCCAGAAAGGTTTCTCTGCCCAGGTGACTGAAATTATTATAGGTATAATGCCTGGTGGCCAAAAGGAACATCCACCAGCTTCCGTCAGGTGCCTGAATGATTTCACCATGACCTGTATCTCGGATGGAAGAGCCGCTCAAATGTCTGTGGGTAAGTATAGGATTATGGGGTGCTCCATGGAAAGGTCCCCAGGGATTTTTGCTTCGGCCAATGCTCGCCATATGACCGTATCTTGAGCCCCCTTCTGCAGAGAGGAGATAATACCAGCCCTTTATTTTATAAAGATGGGGTCCCTCAATGTCAGGGGAGCAGAAACCGCGGGTGATCTCCCGCGGTTCGGTTTTAAATTTTCCCGTATTTATATCTATTTCTGCCTGGACTATGCCAGTTTTGCCGCGGCGGGTGTAGTAGACGGTCTCATCTTCATCGAAAAAAAGGGAAGGATCAAAAAGTTCCGAATCAATCCAGATAGGATTGGACCAGGGACCAGCTGGGTTCTTTGCAGTAACAAAGAAATTTCCCCCTCCGTACACATCAGTGGTGCTCATATAGAAAATACCCTTGTCATATCGCAAAGTAGCAGCAAAGATATAGTTTTCATTCTCGTATTTTTTAAAGTTAAGTTGGGAGGGACGGGTCAAGCAGTGACCAATCTGCTTCCAGTGAACGAGGTCTTGGCTGTGAAATATGGGAACACCTGGAAAATACTGGAAAGAACTTGTAACCAGGTAATAATCATTTCCTACTCGGCAGACAGATGGGTCAGGGTAAGAGCCGCCAAGAACAGGATTAATAAAAGACATATGTATACCTCTCTGGAAAAATCACTCTGCCAAAAGTGGAACGCATCATGGACTTCGGCCGCCATTAACTGTTCCTAATATTTTAGCTCCCCGGATTTGAAAAAAGCACCTGCCTTTTTTGCTGCCTCCACACCGGTAATAGAATCCTCTATAACCAGACAATTCGATGGTTTAAGTCCCAACTTTTTAGCTGTAGTAAGATAGATTTCCGGATGTGGCTTCGTGTGCTTAATCTCGCTTCCAGTAACAATTAAATCAAATTGCTCTTCTCTGAGGCCAACTTGTTTAAAAGCTGCCTGGAATTTGCTCCTATCGGAGGAGGTAGCGATGGCAATTTTCAATCCAGCCTGCTTAACTGCTTGAATAAGGCCTCTTACTCCGGGAAATAACCGCAATTTATCCAAATTCTTTACAAAGTTTTTCTCTCTTCTTTTAGTAGCTTTCTTGAAATATAGGAATTTATACCTATTCCTTTGGAATCAAAATATCCTGAGGCATTTCTTGATTATCTTCAGTGAACTACCTTGTTCTCTCGGAAGGAATTTTAATCCCTAAAGTATGACAAAACTGTACTAATACTGTTATGTATACAAATTATAGTGTTCTTGAGTAGAATTGTCAAACTTTAGATGGAGGGCAGTGTGTTTTTCTTTTAGGAATTGACTTTTAGCTATATTTGTTATATACTATTAAATGATATTGATTATGGCAGAGTCGACAGAAAAGGGGAAAAGGCGAGTTTTCTTTTTTCCGACTCTAATTGTAGAAAATGAGAGTTGGTATTATTACGAATATACACGTGAGGATAGAAATCGCGAGCTGCGCATGAGCAAAGTTAATCTACACCCGTAGAGACAGTTTGTCAATTGGGGAAAAGTTAGGTGAAATCGCATGTGGCAGTTTAAGGAAGGAGATTAGAAAATGAGTGATTTTAATAGTATTAATTTTGGGTTAGGCGCTTTGCCGCTACTGTCGAAGGCAAAAACTCGTTCCATTTCTGCAGAAAACCCCAGGGGTGAGGTAGGAGGAGGGGGGAAAGAGACGCCTGATGCCAGCAGTCCAGCCAGCAAGTTGGGGAAAGGTTGGAAGGCTCGTCCCTGTATTACCTTGCCCAAAAACTCAACCACTACTCTAGCCGAAATTGAGGAGCCAGGCATTATTCAACATATCTGGATTACTGTTGAGGCAAAAGCCTATCGCGATTGTGTTCTGCGGTTTTTTTGGGATGGGGAGAACTCTCCTTCTGTTGAGGTGCCTTTGGGTGATTTCTTTGCCAATGGACACGGGCTGCGTTATAATGTGAATTCTTTGCCAGTTGCGGTCAATCCCTCTGGTGGATTTAACTCTTATTGGCCTATGCCCTTTAGCAAAAGCTGTAAGATTACTGTTGAAAATCAGCGATGGGAGGATATTGGAGGATTCTTCTATCAAATTTCTTATGCCCTTTGCCCTGTTCCTGAAAATGCAGCATATTTTCATGCTCAGTGGCAGCGAAGCCTGACCAATCGCCAAAAGCCAGAGCATATTATTCTGGACAGAGTAAGTGGACAAGGCCATTACGTGGGCACTTTCCTTGCCTGGACTCAACTAGCCAATGGGTGGTGGGGTGAGGGCGAAATCAAGTTCTTCATCGATAAAGACAAGGAATATCCTACTATCTGCGGCACAGGGATCGAGGACTATTTTGGAGGTGCCTGGAGCTTTGGCGGCAACACATACTCTACACCCTTTCTTGGCTATCCTTTTAAAAGAGAAGAAGCCGGCGAAGTTCCTAAACACTGCCTTTATCGCTGGCACCTAATGGATCCAGTAAGATTTGAAAAAAATCTCCGTGTGACAATTCAGGCACTCGGTTGGTGGCCCGATGGAAAATTTCAGCCTCTCTCCGACGACATTGCTTCAGTGGGATATTGGTATCAGAGCGAACCGCATGGTAAATTTCCTAAACTTCCAGCCATTGAAGAGAGATGGCCGAGATAAGCCTCAGGACTATCCAGTATTTAGTATTGGGTTGAGTTTTTTAATTAATTGTTATGCCACTAGAGGCGGCTTTCATAGCTTGAATATAAGGTCTTTGAAAAAGCTAAACTGTTATCTGGAACTAGTGACCTAAGAGGAATAGGAAGTAATGTTGTATAAATGCTTCAAAGAAAGGGGGGTTATTTATACATTTTTTTATTTTCTTTATTTCGTAAACGATAACGTAATTGCAATCTACAATCATTAAAAGTAGTTTAAGAACTTACATCTTTTAGTTTATATTTTCTAGAGGGAACATACAAAGAGAAATAAGCTCTAAGCTGTAGCCCACTACATCAGAGTCTACTATTTACCTAAAAAGAAAAGGAGGTATGCCGAGCAAAAAATGAACATAATCATTATTTTTCTTGATAGTTTCAGACAAGATCATGTGAGTGTATATAATCAGGGCCGAGCACCATTTAAGGACATTAATTCTTGTAAGACACCAAATATCGATAAATTTACTGAAGAGTGTGTGATTTTTGAAAACGCTTATCCTGAAGCGCTGCCAACCATGCCTGTTCGTCTTCAGGTGATGACCGGCCAGAGAACACTACCTTCCCGCGGCTGGGAGCCGATGAAACCCAATGATATTTCTATCCAGCAGATTCTGGGATATCAAGGATATATTTCTGGTCTTATCACTGATACTTATCATTTCCGTGCTCCAGGCATGAATTACCATGCTGGCTTTAATTGTTATCGGTGGATTCGCGGCCAAGAATATGACCCCTGGGTTAGCTCTCCCCCTAAACGTAATATCAATGATTATGTTAATCAAAACTATCCAGAGAGCTGGCGTAATCGTATTAAACAGTTTTTAGCTAACACCGACGATTTTTTCTCTGAGGAAGATTGGTTTCCGGCTAAGGTGGTAGAAGAAGCCTGCCAGTGGTTGAAAGCAAATCGGTGTTATGAAAAAAAATTTCTGTGGATTGATAGTTTTGATCCTCACGAGCCCTGGAACCCACCTAAACGTTGGGACACTTATACAGATCCAAACTATAAAGGAAAACGACTTATTATGCCTATGGGTGGGTTAGCTTCTAAGTGGGCCAGTCCCGAAGAAATTAGATATATCCAGGGTCTTTATGCTGGTGAGGCATCTTTTGTAGATCATTGTCTGGGAAAACTTTTTAAATGTTTTGCTGAGGAAGGCTACATGGATGACTCACTTATTTTCCTTTTAGCTGATCATGGACATCCCTTAGCCGATCATGGTAAATTTTTAAAAGGGCCAGATCGTCTCTATGGCGAACTTTTAAAAGTGCCATTCCTGGTCCACCTTCCCCGTGGAGAAAATAAAGGCATGAGAGTGGATGCCTTGGTTTATTTTCATGACATCCTGCCTACCATTTTAGAACTACTGGGCCAGAAAAATAATACCGAAGCTATGCATGGCAAAAGCTTTATTCCCATTCTCAAAGGTGAGACGAATAAACATCGTCAGGCCATTATCACTGGATTCTATGAAGGTTTTGATCGATGTATTCGGGACAAAGAGTGGAGTTACATTGCTCGAGCAGATGAAGAACCGGATGAGCTCTATAATATAGAGGATGATCCGCAGGAAACAAAGAATATTATCGATGAATATCACGAGGAAGCCCTGCGTCTTTCCAAGATGTTCGGAGGTTATTTTTATCAAGCTCCCAGAAGAGTCATTAAAGGCCTGCAGGGACGATATGAGATGGCATCGGGAAAAGTTGAGGGACATTTTTTCGCCCATAAATGAGGCATTCGGCGGTAATTTTCGTGGTCAAAGTAATAAAATTAAGAGGAAAAAATGAGTTTAAATAAGCAGTCCAGCAAGAAAAAGCTGATTTATCTAGATTCTACTCAACCTGTAGAAAGAAGAGTTGAGGACTTACTTGGGAGAATGACACTGGAGGAAAAAATCAGCTAATTAAAGGCAAGATGGCCTTTATGGAAAATATTTTCTAAGCTTTTTGAGGTTGAGGGTTTATCAGAAGATAAAAGAAAAAAGCTTGAAAGGTGGGTAATGACAGAGATTGGAGACAATGGAGCTTTTTATTCTTACATATCTTAATCAGGTAAAGATTCTTGTCCCTTTCTGGCTGGCGGGTGTAATCATTGGTAGTTTACTTAGCCTGAAAGCACCCTCGCTCTGGCTAAAATCCTCGTTAAATCGATTTGGGTCTGCTTGGTCAGGTTCTTTTCTCGGCGGTATGGCCGGTGCCATCTCGCCGCTGGGTTTATTTGGGGCCTTGCCTATTCTCACCTCCTGTAAGAGGGCAGGCGTTAAAACTCATATTTTAGTCGCTTTTCTTGTGGCTTCCCCTATCATAAATCCTGTGCTTTTTATTATGAGTTTTGCGCTGGGCTGGCATATTGCTCTGGCCCGGGTACTTTCTGCCCTGGCACTGGGCAGCCTTGCCGGCATTCTCTATTGCTTTTTCAGCTCATTTTCAACCCCTAAAGAGTCGACCCGGAATCTGTTCCAAATTAAAAATGACTATTTCTCCCATAAAAAAAACCCTACAGGAAGACAAGGGGATAAGGGACTTCTGAAAAACCCTTTCCCCGGGCAGAATTGCTCCCAACTTTGCCAGGTCCCGGATAAAAGTTTTTTTGGGCACCTGGCAGGAAATTTGAAATTTACGGCTAAGTATCTTGCCATAGGGATGGCCATCGCTTCCATTGTGGATCTCTGGTTTCCAAGAAAACTTCTTCTTGATATCTTCGGAGCTGACAATCCACTGGCTGTTTTGATTGCTGTCGGTCTAGGGGTTCCTATTTACACATGTGGGGGAGGAAATCTTCCTTTGATTCGGGAGTTTTTATTCCTGGGCATGAGTCCTGGGGCTGCCCTCGGCTTTATGATATCAGGGCCAGCCACAAAAGCTACTAATCTAGCCGCTCTTTATGCTGGCCTGGGAAGAGGCTGGCTTTTCCTCTATATCGTTTATATTATCGCCGGTGCCCTGGGCATAGGATATCTAAGCAGTTTTATTTTGTAGGTGTCTAGCTCCCTCTCCCCATAGGGGAGAGGGAAGGGGTGAGGGGGCAGGGAACAAAGCGAAACTATACGCTAAACGCTAAAAAAAGAACGAAGGAGAAACAATATGAAGAACAATCTATTAAAAGGTTTAATAGTTTTCATTTTTAGCTTCTTGGTGCTTTATAATGCAGGGTGGGCTAATGCAGCCAAAGTAACGGTTATACCAGCCCCCGCCAATTCTGACAAGCATTGTATTGTCGGTATAGCCCAAGGGGAAAAAGGGGCTTACGAGGAAACTGTCCGCCAGGCTATTAGTGCAGCAGGTGGATTAAGCTCTGTAATTAAGGAAGGGGATACTGTACTCATAAAGCCCAATATTGTTGCTGCCTCGCCAAGTGGTGCCGGCAGAATAACCGACTACCGGGTGGTACAGGTAGTTATTGATATGGCCCGGGAAGCGGGAGCAGACAAGGTTATAGTGGCAGAAAGCCCATGTTCAATCCATGCCAGAGGCTCCTTCGAACTTAGTATGGCTGTTGCTGGCTATGATAAGATAGAAAGAGCCGAAGTTAGAGAATTAAATACAGACATATCTGGCTGCTACCTTTTAAAGCCAGAAAATAGCTTATCTGGACAAGCCTTTTACCTACCAAAAATATACATAGATGCAGATGTTGTCATTGACGTACCTGTTCTTAAAACCCATGACATCGCTGGAATCACACTCGGCTTAAAAAATATAGGCATGGGCGTTCCCCCAGAAAAAATATATGGCTCGGGTCAGGGATGGAAAACACAACTGCATGACATTGGAGTACACAGGGTAATCGTTGATGTAAACGCCATACGCGCCCCGGATTTTGTTGTTATTGATGGCATGGTGGGCGGAGAGGGTGAAGGCCCTCAAAATCCTACACCTGTAAAGAGTAACCTTATTATTGCCGGCCAGAACGTGGTAGCTGTTGATATGATAGGGACTCTTGTTATGGGCTTTGACCCCTGGCAAATTACTCATCTTGTAGGGGCGGCTGCCCAGGGAATTGGGCCCATGGATACCTCTCTTATTGAGATAAGGGGAAAGCAAATCCCAGAGGTCCAGCAGTATTTTGAACCACCCGGCCCTCTTTCCCATATCAAGCGA
>JAUWRC010000129.1 GCA_030610745.1 Clostridia bacterium | reverse complement strand
ATAAAAAGAGTATTTAAAGATATAAAGGGGAAAATAAGATACCTTACAGCGAAAAAAGGAGTTATAGACTGCCAGGGACAAATACAAGCTCTGGCTAAGGATAATTATAGCGGTTATATGGCTATAGAAACTCACTTTGAGCCTAAGATTAAAGAAAGCAAAAAATGTCTGGAGATTTTGAAAAAGATAGGCAAGGGTTATATCTCATAAATAGTTTCTGAATTGTATAATTTGTTAGAAGAAGAAACAGGGGAGCAGGGATGAGAGATTAGAATGAAACCACGTGAGCGTTTATCAGTAGTGCTATCCGGTCAGAAAGCTGATCGCATTCCCTTCGCCCCCGCTATTTATGAACATAAAGCCTTTTTAATTAACAAATCACCTTCTGAGGTATGCCGGGACCAGACCTTGCTGATCGGTGCTCTGGAAGCTGAATATAGAACCTATCAGGCAGATTTATTGGTAGTAGGTGTTGATGTATACAATGTGGAAGCAGAAGCTCTGGGGGCCAGAGTTGAATACTACAAAACAAACGAGGTCCCCTCTATCAGCCGTCCCGTCTTAGTTGATAGGGAAGGGATTGATGACCTGCAAATACCGAATCCGGCAGATAGTGGCCGGATGCCGCTGATGATAGGAGTAGGGCGCGAAATTGCACGCAGAATAGGGGATGAAGTGATGATATGGGGAGCCATGTCAGGTCCTTTCACTTTGGCTTCTTGCCTCTTAGGCAGAGAAAATATTTTATTGATGAGTATTGAGGATCCTGATTGGGTATGTAAATTGATGGAATTTTGCACTAAAGTCCTTATAGAATACGAAAAGGCATGGATAGAAGCTGGATTAGGAGTTATTGTCTTCGATTCTTTTTCTTCACCTCTTATGATATCTCCACGGAGTTATCGTCAGCTAGTCATGCCCTATCATACTAAGCTGATGGGTTATCTTAGAAAGTCTGGCTTTCCATATCGCCCCTTAATTATTGGAGGCGATACTACCAAAATCGCTGAGGATATTGCTAAAACCGGGGCTAATTTTATCCTTTGTGATTATAATGCAGACTTGAAACACTACTTGAGGGTTGTTAAAGATGCAGGAATTGCCCTGCGGGCTAATATTAATCCTGGGTTGATTTATCGGGGCCCATTTGATAAGATCATCAAAGCAGGAAAAGAAATTATTCGCCAGGGCAACAATCTACCTCGCTTTATTCTCGGCACCGGTGTATTGCCTTACGATACCCCACAGGAGCATGTAATGGTCCTGAAAAGTTGTACAGAAAGAACTAGTCTATAAGAGAAAGGATAGGATAGATGAAATCATTGAATTGGAAAAACAATACTATGAGCAGAAACTCCTTTTCTTACACAAATATTCACCAACTTAAAAAAGATATAAAAAGAATGGAGGCAAATATTCCTATAGTTGAAGACATTCACCCCCTTAAAAAGAGTGTCACAATCAGTAACAAGGAAATTCCAAATTCTCTCTGCGTGAATCCCATGGAAGGGCGCGATGGTAAAGACGATGGAAGCCCAGGTGAGCTGACTTACCGCCGATACAGGCGATTTGCCTCTGGTGGGGCAGGAATGATATGGATAGAAGCCACCGCAGTGACCTCGGAAGGAAGAGTGAGTCCTCGCCAATTATGGATAAATAATGATTCTGCCAAGGGCTTTAAAAAATTGGTGAAAATAATAAAGGCAAATGCCCTCAATTATAAGGGTGAGAGACAGAGCCCATTTACAGTTCTTCAACTCACTCATTCTGGCAGGCAGTCTAGTCCGAAAGGAGAGCCAGTCCCTATAATAACTCATCATTCTAAGATTTTAGATGCAAACTATGATTTAGATTTGGATTATCCCCTTATTAGCGATGATGAACTGGATAATCTCCAGGATAAATATGTAAAAGCTGCCCAAATTGCGTATGAGTGCGGATTTGATGCGGTGGATATTAAAGCCTGCCATGGTTATCTTCTTCATGAGCTGCTTTTCTCTTATACCCGTAAGGACAGCAAATATGGGGGCTCTTTCCAGAACCGAACTCGCTTTTTGCGGGGAGTAGTAAAAAAAATAAAAAGGAGTATCCCAGATCTAATTATAACCACCAGAGTTAATGTTTATGACGGGATTCCTTACCCCTGGGGGTGGGGAATGAAGAAAGACGGGACTCTGGAGGCGGACCTTTCTGAGCCTGTCAACCTGATAAAAGAACTTCGGGAAGCTGGGGTGGAGATTATTAATATTGCTGTGGGCAATCCTTATTACAATGCCCATTTGGAGAGACCTTATGATTATCCCATTGCTGACGGATATCCCTCAGAAGAGCATCCGTTGAAAACTATTTCACGAAATATAGACATAACTTCTGAAATTAGCAGGAAAGTTTCAGGGGTTCACTTCGTGGGAACGGGGTTTTCCTGGCTCAGGCAATTCTTCCCCAATGTGGGTGCGGCAATGATACAAAAGGGGTGGATTAGTTTTCTGGGGGTAGGCAGAGCCGCTCTTGCAGATCCCAATTTTGCTGATGAGCTGTTGAAAAATGGAAATTTAGCTCCAGAAAAACTGTGTATTACCTGTTCTTCTTGTATACAGATAATGAAAGATGGGGGTCAGGCGGGCTGTGTAGTTCGTGATTCCGAGGTTTACGGACCAATATACAGAGCTGGCCGGCTAAGAGATATGGAATATGTAAGAGGCCTGGCAGCAAGCTGCATGGAATGCTCTGGCCCCCCCTGCATGGAAGGGTGCCCGGTCAGGATGGACATACCAGGATTTATAGGTGCCTTCCTGGAGGGGGATATAAGAAAATCTTACCATATAATGAAGAAACAAAACATAATTCCAGAAATCTGTGCCTATGTTTGCCCATCTGAGGCACTCTGTGAGGCTAAATGTACTACAAAGGTTCTAGGTAGTGAACCAGTGCCTATTCGCCATATCCAAAAACTTGTCTCTGAAGAAGCGAGAAAGAGAGGATACACTAAGCTGATACCTGGCCGACCTGTTGGGAAGAGAGTAGCTGTTATAGGTTTTGGACCAGCAGGTATTGCTTGCAGTGCTCATCTCATAGAATTAGGATATTCAGTAACTGTATTTGAGGCATCACAGCATGATGGAGGGCTGATAGCTACTCATATCCCCAAGTCTCGAATAAGTTACAACGAAACACAGGAGGAAATCGAGGCTTTAGGGTTTAAAGAATTAGACTTATTCCAGATAAAATATGGAAAAAAGCTCTCAGAAAATTGTCATCTGGATTCCATACTGAAGGAGGGGTACGATGCTGCATTCTTAGGAATAGGTCTTCAGGAGCCGGTAACTTTATTCAAGAATACGAAAACAAAAGGAGTATTAGACGCCTTTACTTTCTTGAAAAATTTGAAGATACTGGAAGCAAACAGGATATGTTCCCAAATAAAGGGTCAGGAGGTAGCAGTAATAGGAGGGGGAGCTATGGCCATGGATACGGCCATAGCAGCGACGAGCTGTGGGGCTAAAGATGTCTATCTTTTGTATCGGAGGTCTTTAAAACAAATGCCAGCCTGGCCGAAACAACAGCGGGAAGCAATGGATAAGGGGGTACATTTCTTGTTGTTAAGTCAACCAGTGGAGTACGTAACAAATAAAAATAATGAGTTGTGCGGGATAAAGGTAGTCCGTACCAGGCTTGGCAGTCCTGATATATTAGGGCGACGTGTTCCAGAAAAAATTCCAAAGTCGGAATATATATTTAGTGTTTCTGTGTGCATCGAAGCTATATGGCAAAAAATACCAGAAGAAGTGAGGCATGCT
>JAUWRC010000024.1 GCA_030610745.1 Clostridia bacterium | reverse complement strand
TTTAGGTATTTCCCAGCGATAATCATCAATTTTTTTTAGTTCAAATTCCTCAGCCATTTTTTACTCGTTGCTTGTTGTTCGTTGCTCGTTAGTTAACTGGTTAATTCCCCCTCACCTTAATCCTCCCCTCGGGGGAGGATTAAGGTGAGGGGGTGCTTTTTTCATCCCTCGCAATGACACGGGGTTCACTGAGTATTTATAATCCGACCGCTACTACTAGCGGCGAGCGACGAGATACGAGCGACTAATTTGCTATATATCAAATATGACCTGTGCCTCCCATCCTTTGGGAGTTTTCTTAACCTCAAGCTCATGATAGGTGACAGCCTTTATTTCCCTCTTCAGAGAATGGCGTGATAAATCTAACCTTTCTCCTTTTACCTCTGCCTCAAGACCCTGGCTGTTGATTTTCTTTACCTTAAAATCCTTCAAAAGATATCCTTCCCCAGTGAATCTGTAAAGAAGGTCTCGCAGCCAATCTGCTAATAGTTCCTCGATATTTTCTTGTCCAATTCGAACCTTAATTAGATCTCTTGCTTCTACTTTGCTCAAATCTGCCATAATGTCGAACATACTCCAGGCAGCATTTTCGAATAAATTTTCTCTTGATTTTCCCCATACTTTGATTCCCAAATCAGCTGTATGATTAATGAACTTATATTGCTTCATCTTCGCTTAAATAATATCACTCCCCACCCTAAAGTCAAGCATTTTTACTTCTTTGAGATTGACAAACGTGTCTATAAAATGTATAACCTTAACCAAGAAAACATAGATGAAGTTGAGAACTGGGCCTACAAGGATAATCCAAAACTCGCACAACTTGTGCGAGAAATTCCCTGGGGATAAAACATTTCTAATTACCATCCCCTTCTGTCATAGAAAACAAATTTAAAGAATTGGAAGGGAAAAAGAGGCTAAGATAGTAAGGTTGAGATTTCCGGATAAAAGGGGAGAAAGGATATTAGGAAAATGAGACTTCTGGGTAAAAGTTTTCTTTAAGGCAAAATTACCAGCGACGAAAATTGTATTTACAGAGATCTTTTATCAACTACAGCCCCAACAGTGTTAACAGCAGTGAGAGAATAGGTATTTAATACCACTCTTCAAATATTTCTTTAAAAATCTTTTCCTTTACCCTAAAATTAATATGGGTAAGTCTTTTATATAAATTTTTAAGATCAAAGGGAACTTCTCCCAATTCATATAATCTTTTAATTATGCCCAGCGTTCCTTTAATTTTAAGCCCTAATTTTAGGGCTTCCTTTCTAGCAACATAATCATCAAGGATCACAATGCTTTCTTTTTCATTTTCAATGGCACATACTATAACTTCAGACTCTCCTTTCCCAAGCGTTTTATTTAAGGCTTTAAACAACCTTCTATTCTTTCCTTTAATCTTAACTAATTTATTAGATTCCAAAAGTTGGACAAGGGCTTTACTGCTTTCATCTTTTTTAGATAAAATTTCTTCAATAACTGATTCAGGAATATAGATTAGCTCAAATAAAGATAACACCTTTTCCATTAACTCTAATTTTGATAAAAATATTATTGGAGAAGAGTTAAACACTGCAGTCATTTTTACCAGGTCCTTTCTAAATCCACGTCTTCTTCCTCAAGATAGGAAAAACTGACTCCTAATGCATCTAAAAATTCAAGCAGTGTTTGGGCACTCATATTCATTATTTCTGTCGCTTTGGATAAGCTTATCAGCCTTAGAGACAAAGCGCTCAAGACTATTAAAAATTTCTCCTTTTTTTCTATAGATTTGAATACAGGTACTTCTTCCACTATTTCTCTTAAAACCATTAATCTCACTCCCTATTCATTTTATTTTCATGCCTATCACGAAGCTCCCACCTTTCATAAAGAGACTATTTACATAGTATATACAATATAAAAACAGTCAAGTCCGCAAGAAGGGAGAAACAGAGCTTTTATACCTATCCAAGAAAATAAAACCTGAGGCAGAGAAAGAAGTAAGAAACTGGAAGAAACTTCAGGAACTGGCGGAGAGAATTTCCGATATTAACCGTACGGTCCTAAAGCTTAAGAAAAGAAAAATAAAAGAGTAATTTTTTCTTTTGTTCAGGCATAGAAAACCTTTGATAACTGCTCAAAGGCATAAGAGAATGAATCACTTTATTATTTGAGTTCCACAAATTTGCCATGATGTCGAACATACTCCAGGCAGCATTTTCGAATAAATTTTCTCTTGATTTTCCCCATACTTTGATTCCCAAATCAGCTGTATGATTAATGAACTTGTATTTCTTCATCTTCGCTTAAATAGTATCATTTTCTATGTTCAAGCCAAGGTTTTAGTTCTCTGAAAAATTGCCCTGAGGTAATTCTTGACATTTCACCTTTTCATCTTATATTAGTTCATAGTTATGAGTTCATAGTTCATTGACAAAATAACGCATAATGATCTATGAATAAACAGAAAATCTTAGTCTATGAACTACGAACTACGAACAACGAACACAAATAGTTCATAATTCGGAGAGAAAATGGAATATATTTTCGTATCGGAATTTGAATATTTTTTGAATAACGAAGTACGATGTACGAAATACGATGTACGAGATATGCCGAGCGTAGCGAGGCTTATCTTGATTCCGAAGGAATAGGTTTGAAATGAGAGAGCTATACCGGCACTTAAGTAACTGTGCCGATAGCTGTGATGAAGCAGCTAATATTATCAGCGACATAGTAATAAAGATAACTTAGTTGGAATAGAAAAGGATGTTAAATACATTGCTGCCAACGGCCAACGTCATGGTTAACTTGCCGGGTCTGATTGGTTTGGGCTTTCTTATAGGTGTTTTATCCGGATGGTTTGGAGTAGGGGGTGGATTTTTAATGACGCCTCTACTTAATATTGTTTTCGGTATCCCCTATAATATCGCTGTAGGTAGTGACCTCTGTCAAATGGTAGGTACCACTACGGCAGCCAGTCTCAAGCACAAAGCCTATGGACACATCGACTATAGACTTGCCCTATTTACCCTCATGGGGTCGGTGGGAGGGGTAGAGCTAGGAGCACGACTTTTGGTAAAATTGAAAAGACTGGGGTCAATTACTATTCATAATTACTCTTTTAGTAAAATGTATCTTTGGATGACGGGAATCTATGTAGTTCTCCTTTTAATAGTGGCAACCTCCATGTTTTTTGAAAGTATAAAGGCGAAAAAAAGAGCTCCTCAAGGAGGAGTAGTAGCAACAAGGATTTCGGTAAAAATTCAGAAGATAAGAATAGCTCCTACTCTTTCTCTACCTATCTCTGGGATAGAATCTATTTCGGTGTGGACCCTTATCGCTTTAGGTTTTGTCGTAGGAATAGCTTCTGGACTTCTGGGTGTAGGAGGTGGATTTATTATAACTCCTTGCCTTATTTATTTTTTTGGAATTCCAACCCGCATAGCTATCGGGACAGGCCTTTTTCAAATCATATTCACCTCGGGGTATGGAACGCTAACCCATTTTTTCAAAGGAAATGTGAATTTTTACCTGGCAGCTTGCATCTTAGCCGGTTCGCTAGGTGGCTCACAATTGGGAGCAATGCTAAATAAGAAAATAAGAGCAGCTTCCACAAGGTATTATTTTTCCTTTGTACTTTTCATTGCTGTAGGGGTTATCATCCTTAAGTTCCTCTACAACTTAGGATATATAGGGTAGAGGAGGAGATAAAATGGAAAAAGAGATAAATCGAGCAGAAGTTCTAGTAGAAGCCTTGCACTACATACGGGAATTCTTCGGGAAGACTGTAGTTATAAAATACGGCGGGAAAGCTATGACCGACGAGAACCTGAAAAAGGGGGTCGCCGAAGATATTGCCTTAATGAAATATGTGGGGATAAAACCGGTAGTAGTTCACGGAGGAGGAGAAGCAATAACGAAGATGTTGGAAAAACTAGGTGTAAAGTCCCGATTCATTGGAGGAAATCGGGTCACTAATAAAGAGACTATGGAGATTGTAGAGATGGTTCTGGTGGGTAAGATAAATAAAGAGATAGTTTCCCTGCTTAACCAATTTGGAGGTAAAGCCATAGGCTTAGAAGGTAAAGATGGACAGCTTATCATAGCTAAGAAATGTAAAGATGAGGATTTAGGTCTGGTGGGAGAAGTAGAATATATAGATCCAACCTCTATTGAAATTTTAGAAAAAGAAGGCTTTATTCCTGTTATCGCTCCCATAGCCACAAATAAAGAAGGAGAGACTCTTAACATAAATGCCGATACAGTGGCTGCCCAAATTGGGGGGGCTCTAAAGGCGGAGAAATTAATCTTTCTTACAGATGTAGAAGGCATCCTGGAGAATCTTTCTGATGAGAAAAGTCTCATTTCTAACTTAACTATAGAACAAATAGAAGGTATGCTCGGGGAAGGAAAAATTCAGAAGGGAATGATAGCTAAAGCTAGAGCCTGTCAAACAGCGCTAAAGCAGGGAGTAAATAAGGTACATATTATTAATGGAAAGCTCCCTCATTCTCTTTTATTAGAAATTTTTACTGATAAAGGAATTGGAACACAGGTTGTAAAATCGTGACGCGTTGTGCGTGATGCGTATCTCGAAAAAACTGCAAGCTTTAAGCTGTAAGCAATACAAGAAGTAAGAAGCAGAGAAGCAAGAAGTTGGTATATTCTCACCACAGATTTTTCTTTGTCTCTTATTTCTTTCTCTATACTATGAGCCATGAGCTATGAGCTTTCTTTCCTTATACGCGTATTGCTTTTTCAAGCAGATTTGATATAATAGTTGAGGTTGAGGCGGGAATAGCTCAGTCGGTAGAGCATCAGCTTCCCAAGCTGAGGGTCGCGGGTTCAAATCCCGTTTCCCGCTCCAGTGTTTCGTATTGCGTCGTGCGTGAGGCGTATTGCGTGAATTAGTTAATTGAGTTGATTAGTGAATTGAGAGATTAGGAAAGAAGAAACTAATTAACTGAATTAACTAATCTCTAATCAACTATCACTCGGGAGAGGGGATACGAGATACGAGCGACGAACAACGAGCGACGAATTTGAGGCGCCTGTAGCTCAATTGGATAGAGCAACGGACTTCGGATCCGTGGGTTGGGGGTTCGAGTCCTCTCAGGCGCGCCCAGGAAACCCAAGATAAGCAAAGCTCAATGACTAAATGTAGATGCTCAGTGAACCTCGTGTCATTGCGAGCAAGCGAAGCAATCTCAGTTTTCATCAGTGATATACGTACTTTATGAATATTTACGACTAAACTGCCAGAAATCGACCTCGTTGATATCTGGTCGTATCGGAATTTCAATGTTTTTTGAATAAAGAGATACGAGCGACGAGCAACGAGATACGAGATATGCCGAGCGTAGCGAGGCTTATCTCGGGAGGTGATTTAAATGGGTGGGTTTGAAGAATTAGGGAAAAAACTGGATAAGTTAGCACGAGGAATCAAAGCTGATACACAAAGCAAAGCAGAAAGAACAGTTAAAGAAGCTAAAGAATGGGGAAAGAAGCTTGATGAATTAGGAGAGGGCGTTAAAAAAACGGTTCAAGAAGGACTGGAGAAATTTGTCACGCAGACCAAAGGATTAGGCCAGTCTACTAGGTTGAGGCTCCAGATTCGAGAAGGAAAAAAAGATATAGAAGAGATAATTCGACAAATAGGAGAGAAAGCTTACCAGCTGCATTTGCAGAAAAAGATTGGTAATGTAGAACTTAAAAAACTGGGAGCCAAAGTTACCAGGTTGAAAAAAGATATCCAGGCAAAAGAAAAACAGATTCAGCGTTTAAGAAGTGAAGAAAAAGGAGAAGGTGGGGAGTGAGAGAATTTCACAGGATTACTCTTTACACTGATGGTTCCTCTCTGGGAAATCCGGGAAAGGCAGGAGTAGGAATTGTTATCTATAATGAAGATAATAAAGTGATAAAAAGAGTGGCCAAATTTATCGGTATTGCTACCAATAACGTGGCTGAATATATGGCTTTGATCTACGCTTTAGAAGAAGCTCTCCACTTAAGGGTGAAAGAAGTAGAGTGTTTTTTGGATAGTGAACTCTTAGTAAGACAACTAAAAGGAAGTTATAAGGTCAAGGATAACAAACTAAAACTCCTTTATCATCAAGTAAGACATCTAGAAAGTTTCTTTGAAAGTGTGAATTTCTATCACATTAATAGAGAGGGAAATAAAGAGGCAGATAAATTAGCTAAAAAGGGAGCAAAAGAGAAGAGGGAATGAGGTGGTCGCGGGATATCCTAAGATATCCTGAGGAAAGTCCGGGCTCCAAAAAAGGATACTGGGTAACTCCCAGGAGGGGTGACCTTACGGAAAGTGTCACAGAAACCAAACCGCCGCAGCAGTTAAGCATAGCTTAGTTGCTGGTAGTCCGAAGGACTACCAGGTAAGGGTGCAAAGGTGGGGTAAGAGCCTACCAGCGAGAAAGTGATTTCCGGCTGGACAAACCCTATCTGGAGCAAGGCCAAATAGGAGGGATTAACCCTCGGGTAGGCTGCTGGAGGCCTAAGGTAACTTAGGTCCTAGATGAATGGCTACCACCAGGGAAAATTTTCCCTGGCAACAAAACCCGGCTTACGCTTCCCTCTTCTTTTTATTGGAAAAAGGACGTAGACTAACGGGATACGATATACTAATTAAAAAGGAGGAGATAGAATGAAGAAGTGGCTAAAGATCGTCGGTGGAGCAGTAGCAACTGCGGTGGGAGTATGGTTAGTGGTAATTTTTGCCTCTAAAGTGTTGATATTTTTAGAGGGAATTGTGGGAATAGCTGCGGCAGTGATAGGATTAATTATTCTGGCTATCGGTATTAGTGAGTTAAAGGAGTAATTTAAATAGCGTATAGCGTTTAGCGGGTAGCGTATAGTAAAGAGTGAGTGGTTAATTGATGAGTAGTTAGGAAAGTTAATTAGTGGATTAGTTAATTGAGAGATTAGCTTTGGAGAAGAAGATCTGATACAGAAGGGGCAATGTGGTATAACTAATCAACTAATCTCTAGTCAACTAATTAACTAATTTAATGAACAACAATATACGAACGACGAGCAACAAGCAACGAATCAGAGGGAGGTGTTGAATAATGGCTCATAAGAAAGGACAAGGTCATTCATCCAATGGAAGAGAAAGTGCCTCTAAGCGCCTGGGGGTTAAGAGGTTTGGCGGACAATTCGTCAGAGCAGGCAGTATTCTGGTACGGCAGCGAGGTACGAAGTTTTGCCCTGGCTTTAATGTTGGCAAGGGCAGGGATGATACTTTATTTGCTAAAATCGACGGTTATGTAAAGTTCGAGGGGAGTAGAAAAGTTAGTGTACATATGAGTTAAGGAGAGAAAATGAAATTGAAGCAAAGATTATTTACCCCGGGCCCTACACCTCTTCCAGAGGAAGTTAGACTGGCTCAGGCAAGGCAAATTATTCATCACAGAGGTGAGGAATTTGCCAGAGTTTTCCAGGAAGTCCGCCAGGGATTAAAGTATGTTTTTCAAACAGGAGAAGAAGTTCTGCTCCTTACTGCTTCCGGCACAGGAGCTATGGAGGCAGTTGTGGCTAATCTTTTCTCTTCTGGGGACAGAGTTCTTGTTGTCAGGGGAGGAAAGTTTGGAGAAAGATGGGGTGAGATTGCTGCTGTGTTTGGCCTTGAAGTGATTTCTCTGGATATTGAATGGGAAAGTGCAGTCAATCCGGATTTAATAAGGAAGAAACTTGCCAAAGATTCAAAGATAAGAGCTGTATTCACTCAATTGGTGGAAACCTCGACAGGGGTAGTTTATGATATTGAGGCTGTAGCAAAGATTGTCAAGGAAACAGAAGCTGTATTAATAGTAGATGCTATAAGTGGATTGGGTGCCCAGCCTCTTCCTACTGACAGATGGGGGGTAGATGTAGTGGTAGGAGGCTCGCAGAAGGCATTGATGCTTCCTCCCGGCTTAGCTTTTGTTAGCTTATCGCCGAAAGCCTGGAGGTTAGGAGAAAATTCAGCTCTTCCCCGGTATTACTGGGATTTTAAAAAGGCAAAAAAAGCACAGGAGAAAAATCAAACTCCCTATACTCCGGCTGTTTCACTAATCTGTGCTTTGAGAGAGTCTTTGAAGTTACTCAAAGAAGAAGGGTGGGAAAATGTTCTTGCCAGACATGCTAAGTTAGCCCAAGCTACCCGCAAGGCAGTTTTGGCTTTAGGGCTGAAAGTTTTCTCTAAAGTTCCCTCTAATGTGGCTACGGCCATAGAGGTTCCTTCAGGTATTGACCCAAAGAAATTAAGAAAGATAATGCGGGATGAATATGGAGTAGATGTAGCAGGGGGGCAGGCACAATTAGCAGGAAAGATTATCCGTATTGCTCATCTTGGATGGATGGATGCAAGTGATATGATAGTGGTTTTATCCAGTCTGGAGATGAGTTTGTCAAAATTGGGTTATCCTGTAAAATTAGGAAAAGGACTGGCCGCTGCCGAGGAAATTCTGGGGGAATAAGGGAGGGTTAAGGTGAAAGGACACGAGATACGAGATACGAGATACGAGATACGAGATATGCCGAGCGTAGCGAGGCGTATCTTGATAAGCGATCCCCTGGCAAAAGAGGGGATAGAAAAATTAAAAGAAAATGACGACTTTAAAGTGACCGAGGTTGCAGGCTTAGGAGAAGAGGAGTTAGTCAAAACTATCCCTTCCTATGATGCCTTGATTGTAAGAAGTGGGACCAGGGTAACTGAAAAGGTAATAAACGCAGCTGCTCGCCTTAAAGTGATTGGAAGAGCGGGGACGGGCGTAGACAATGTAGATGTAGAAGCAGCTACCAAAAAGGGTATTATAGTGATGAATACTCCGGAAGGAAATACCATCTCCGCTGCCGAGCATACCATTTCCATGCTTCTTGCTCTTTCTCGTAATATTCCCCAGGCTTATATCTCTTTAAAAGGGGGAGAATGGAATCGAAAGAAATTTATGGGAACCGAGGTGTGTGGAAAAACCCTGGGTATAGTAGGATTGGGTAGAATTGGGAGCGAGGTAGCTAAGAGAGCTCAGGGCTTAAAAATGAAAGTAATAGCCTATGATCCTTTTACTTCTCAAGAAAAAGCAGAAGAGATGGGAATTGCCCTTTTTGATTTAGAGAAGCTTTTACCTCAGGTAGATTATCTTACTGTGCACACTCCTCTTACCTCCCAAACCAAAGGTATGATTGGGAAAAAGGAAATTGCCTTAATGAAAAAAGGGGCAAGGATAATTAATTGCGCTCGGGGAGGGATTGTTCAAGAAGATGCTCTTTACGAAGCCCTTAAGACTGGAAGGCTTGCCGGGGCCGCCTTAGATGTCTTTGAAAAAGGGAAGCCTTTTGGCAGTCCTCTATTGGAGTTGGATTCGGTAGTTCTCACCCCCCATCTAGGAGCTTCTACCCGAGAAGCCCAGAAGAAAGTGGCTGTAGATATAGCGGGGCAAATCATAGATGCTCTTAAGGGAGGGGAAATAAGAAATGCGGTTAACATCCTCACTACTCCCCCTGGGGTGCAGAAGAAAATTATTCCCTGGCTTAATTTAGCTGAGAAAATAGGGAATCTGGAAGCGCAGTTGCTCGAAGGGCATCCCAGGAAAGCGGAGGTTGTTTACAGTGGTCGGCTTACCGATACCGAAGTTGGGCCTCTTACTATAGCTTTAATTAAGGGTCTTTTGGATTCTGTTTATGAGGGAGTTAATTATGTAAATGCTTCTCTTCTGGCTAAAGAAAGAGGACTCAAAGTAATGGAAACAAAAACTTCTAATGAGGAGGGTTTTGCAAACCTCATTTCAGTGAGACTAACTACCCACAAGCAAGAAAAGAGAATTGATGGTACGGTTTTTGAGAAGGTTCCTCATATAGTGCGCATAGATGATTATTCTTTGGATTTTGTCCCGCAAGGGCATCTCTTAATTTGTGTTAATGTAGATAAGCCTGGAGCAGTAGGCAAAATAGCTACTACTTTAGGAAAATATGAGGTCAATATAGGAGGGCTGCAGATGGGCAGAAGTACCCCCAGTGGCAAGAATGTTTCTGTTTATACTCTGGATAGCTCTCCTTCTCAAAAAGCGATGAAAGAACTAGAGAAAATAGAAGAAGTGTTAGAAGCAAAGTTGATACATTTATAACTAGTATTTAGTATTTAGTCGTTAGTATTTAGTAAAAAGACTTTAAAGCGTACAAGGAAAATTGTGAGTGGATGCTGGATTCTTGATACTAGATACTCGTGTCCCCTCTATCCTGCGGGGAGAGGGATAGGGTGAGGGGAGAATGACGAAATACGATATACTAAATACGATATACGAGTTTAAAAGATGGCGAATAAAAGAAGTTCTATTGAGGATATAGAGAGGCTTCCTCCTCAAAATCTAGAAGCAGAACGCTCGGTATTGGGAGCCATGCTTTTAGAAAAAGAGACCATTCCTAAGGTCCTGCAAATAATAACAGATCCGGATAATTTTTATTCTCAGATACATTCTCTAATCCATGAAGGAATAGTCAGTCTTTTTAATGAGAATAAACCGGTAGATATAGTTACTCTCAGAGAGAAGTTTCGCAAAGGCAGCAAACTAAAAGAAATAGGGGGAGCAGGATATTTGGCTGATCTAGTCAATTCTGTTCCCACAACGGCAAATGTAGACTATTATGCTCAGATTGTACGAGAAAAGTATATTTTGCGCAAGCTGCTAAACACAGCGGCTTCCATTACTTCCCTTTCTTATGATTCCTCTCAAGATTTAGATACTATACTAGATAAGGCGCAGAGTCTCATTTTTGATATAACACGAAAGAAAATTAAAACCCCTTTTGTTCATATAAAAGAAGTTCTAACCGATACCTTCGAGCACATAGAGGCACTCTATGAGAAGAAAGAACACATTACCGGTATCTCCACGGGATTTCGCGGGCTAGACAGATTAACTGCGGGCTTTCAACCTTCTGATTTAATAGTCATTGCTGGGCGCCCTTCTATGGGCAAAACTTCCTTTGTTTTAAACATTGCCCAACATGTTGGCGTAGAGACTCGCATTCCTTTAATAATATTTAGTCTGGAGAGTGCAAAGGAGCAAATTGTGGAGCATATGCTTTGTTCCAGGGCAAGAGTAAACAGCCAGAAGTTACGGACAGGATTTCTTTCCGAAGATGATTGGTCTGCCCTTACTGATGCAGCTAGTGCTTTAGCTGAATCTTCTATCTATATTGATGACACCCCTAATATGGGGGTGTTGGAGCTCAGAGCTAAGGCTCGTCAATTAAAAGCTGAGCATGATATAAAAATGGCTGTAGTCGATTACTTGCAATTAATGCCCGGAGATAGAAGGATAGAGAATAGACAGCAGCAAATCGCTGAGATCTCCCGTTCTTTAAAGGGCTTAGCCAAGGAGCTTGATATAGCGGTAGTGGCAATATCCCAGTTAAGTAGAGCCGTAGAAAAAAGAGGAGAGGAGGATAAACGTCCTCGCCTTTCAGATTTGCGTGAATCAGGGGCCATTGAACAAGATGCGGACCTGGTGCTTTCCTTATATCGCGAGTTCTATTATTCAAGAAAACCTGAGGATGAAGGTGCGGCTGAACTTATCATTAATAAACAGCGTCGTGGACCTATAGGCAAAATAGATTTAGTTTTCTTGAGTGAATATGCATCTTTTGAGCCTAGAGAGTTTAGAGAAGCTGAATAGATGTAGCGGTTTGATTTATCAAACAAGGAGTAAATATTGAATACAGTAGTGGTAGGGACACAATGGGGAGACGAAGGAAAAGCTAGAGTTGTTGATTTTTTAGCCCAAGAAGCAGATGCAGTGGTGAGATTTCAAGGGGGAAGTAATGCTGGGCATACAGTAGTAGTAAATGGCGAGAAATTTATTTTTCATCTTGTTCCTTGTGGCATTCTTCATTTAGGCACAAAGTGTATCATCGGAAATGGATTAGTAGTTGACCCTGGAGAGTTACTTATGGAGATGAAAACTCTTCAATCAAAGAAAATCACACTTAAGAATCTTTACCTTTCCAGTGGCGCCCATGTAGTTATGCCTTATCATAGAAAAATAGAGGAGAGAGAGGAAAACAGAAGAGGCAGGCGAAAGATAGGAACTACCAAAAGAGGAATTGGGCCTGCCTATGTAGATAAGACAGCCAGAAGAGGCATAAAAATAGGAGATCTTTTAAATAAAGAGATTCTAGCTGAGAAATTAAAAATGAATCTGGCGTTCTGGAAAAATTCCTATGAACTAGATTTTTCCGAGGAAGATATTCTTAAACAATATTTGGAATATGGTAGGAAATTAAGAAAGTACATTACTGATACCTCACTTCTCATTCATCGATTGATAGAGGAAGGAAAAAACATTCTTTTTGAAGGAGCGCAAGGAACCTTACTGGATATTGATCATGGAACCTATCCCTTTGTAACCTCTTCTAGTACAATTGCTGCTGGTGCTTGTATTGGTACAGGAATAGGTCCTAGGTATATAGATGAAGTTTTAGGGGTAACCAAGGCTTATACTACTCGGGTGGGGAAAGGGCCTTTTCCCACAGAGATAAAGGGGGAAATTGGAAAAATACTTAAAGAGAGAGGGAAGGAGTATGGAGCTACTACAGGAAGACCGAGAAGATGTGGTTGGCTTGACGCAGTTATTCTTAGATACGCAGTTAGAGTAAATGGATTGGATGAGCTTATACTAACCAAGCTAGATGTTCTGGATACCCTGGATAAAATTAAGATTTGTACAGCTTATAAATATAAAGGGAAAACTGTCAAAAACTTCCCTTTTCAACTAAACGGCTGGGAGGAATGCCAGCCTGTGTATGAAGAAATGGAGGGATGGAAGGAAAATACTTCTCGTCTAAGTGCCTATAAAGACCTTCCTTATAGAGCGCAGCTCTATTTAAGAAAAATCGAAGCCATAGGAGGAATACCTATTCGTTATCTTTCCCTTAATCCCGAACGAACTAACATTATAAAAATTAGCTAAATTTGACAAAAACCCTATTTCTATTATATTACTATAGGAAAAAAGTGGTTAAAAAGAGGTGAAAAACTATGTTTAATAGATTTACTGAGCGAGCAAGGCGAGTGATTTTATTAGCCAGAGAAGAGGCTAAAAAGTTAGACCATGATTATTTAGGAACGGAACATATTCTTCTCGGGCTTATTCGAGAAGGCGAAGGAGTAGGAGCTACAGCCCTGCAAAACTTGGGTGTAGATTTGACCCAAGTCCAAATAGAAGTAGAAAAAGCAGTGGGCAGAGGAGGAGGAACTTTATTTCTTGGTCAGATTCCTTTTACCCCCAGAGCTAAAAAGGTATTAGAGCTA
>JAUWRC010000045.1 GCA_030610745.1 Clostridia bacterium | reverse complement strand
GTATTTAGTCGTTAGTATTTAGTAAAAAATTTTTCGGGCGACCAACGACATACTATATATTGTTTACTATTTACGTACTCCTTCTCTTTTTTCTTTATACTAGATACTATTCACTAACGACTAACGACTGTTTTTACAGATTATAACTTTTACGGCTTTTCTGCCTGAGCCATAGCGATTATCTTTTGGGCAACTTCATCAGGAGCTCTCTCATAATGAGAAAACTTCTTGGCAAAAGTTCCCTCTCCCTGGGTTATAGAGCGAAGAGATGTAGAATAGCCATGAATTTCAGCCAGGGGAACGTGCGCCTTTATCCTTTGTCTCCCTCCAAAAGGCTCTACCTCCAAAATTCGGCCTCTGCGTGAATTTAGATTGCCACTGGTCTCTCCCATAAATTCATCAGGAACCTCAACTTCCACCTCAGCAATTGGTTCCAGGATAATAGGTTTAGCCTCCTGAAGTGCTTTTTTAAACCCCATAGAAGCAGCGATTTGAAAAGCTATGTCAGAAGAATCCACAGAATGATAGCTGCCGTCAAAAAGAGTAACCTCTATATCCACTATGGGGTAAGAAGCTAAAATCCCTTTTTCCAAAGCCCCTTTAACCCCTTTTTCCACAGCAGGAATAAAGCGAGAAGGAACCGTTCCCCCTTTGATTTTATCAACAAATCTGAATCCCTCCCCTCGCCCTAAAGGTTGGATACGAAGCCAGGTATCCCCATATTGTCCATGACCTCCTGTTTGCCTTTTGTATCTTCCCTGCGCCTCTGCAGCTGTAGTAATAGTTTCCCGGTAAGGAACTTTTGGCTTGCTCGTCTCTACCTCCACATTAAATTCATTTTTTAAACGTTCTCTCATAATCTCCAGATGTACCTCGCCTCTTCCGGAGAGGATAGTTTGCCCGGATTCCTTGTCCACCTCTACTTTAAGAAGAGGATCCACTTTGACCAACCTAGCCAGGACAGTGCTCATTTTTTGTTCGTCCTTCTGCCCTTTAGGTTTAAGAGCTATAGAGGTAGTAGGCTGAGGAAACTCCAAAGAAGGAAAAACCATTGGATTTTCCTTTGTGGAGAAAGTATCGCCTGTATCGGTATCCTTAAGTTTAACTACTGCTCCTATATCGCCGCTGGCTATCTGGGAAACCTCTTCCCGGGAGTCACCCTGCATCAGGTAAATCTGCCCAATTTTCTCTTCTCTTTTCTTTGTAGAATTATAGACACTGCTCCCCGAAGAAAGGATGCCTGAATGAACCCGGAACAAGCTCAACTCTCCTAAATGAGGCTCGGACAGAGTTTGAAAGACAAAAGCAGATTGTCCCTTCTTCTCTGCTTCCTGGCAAAGAGGAGAAGGTAAAACATCCACTATGGTATCTAAAAGAAGATCTATCCCTATATCCTTAACGGCAGAACCGTATAAAAGAGGAATAAAAGAACCTTTAACCATACCATCTCTTAAGCCTTTTTTGATTTCGGACTGACTCAACCCTCCTTCTCCCAGATATTTCTCGATAAGAGCATCATCTGTCTCTGCCGCGGTCTCCACCAGTTTCTTTCTTAACTCTTCTACTTTTCCCTGCAATTTTTGAGGAATCTGGACGGCTTTAACCTTGCCATCTTCGTATATTTTTGCCTTTAGCCGGAGGAGATCAATTAGCCCATAGAAATCCCCATTTTGAGTCAAGGGAAGTTGTAAAGGCAAACAAGAAATAGTAAATTCATCCTCGATTTTTTTAATCAGCTGGGTAAAATCCAATTTTTCTTCATCTAATTTGTTGACAAATATTAAAGAGGGAACCTTCTCTTTAGCTGTGTATCGCCATACTCTTCTTGTTTCACTGCTTGCCACCATTGAGGGAGAAATAACTAGGAGGGCTGTCTCTACGACTTTAAGGATAGGAATTATTTTTTCCACAAAGTCAGCAAAACCAGGGGTATCCAGAAGATTGATTTTATAATCTTGCCACATTAAATGAAGCAAGGAAGGATATATACTAAATCCTTTTCTTTTTTCTATGTCATCATAGTCAGAGACTGTATTCCCCTGCCTTACATTTCCCATTTTATTTATTATTTTTGCCTGATAGAGCATAGCTTCAGCCAAAGATGTTTTTCCCGTACCTTGTCCTCCTATTAAAGCTATATTCCGTAATTTTTCAGTAGAAACAGCCATTATTTTATAACCCCCTTGCTTTTAGTTCTCGCTGTATATTCAATCTCTTTTTTCTCTTGAGAAGGGACCTCAACCTGGTAAATGGCAAAATCTTTCCCCTGCATATATGGGGAGGGATCGCTCTTCAGGCTCTCTAACTTTTCATAGAAGTGCTCCACTACCTCAACCGTTGTAGGTGTTTGTCTTCTATTATAAAGAATTATCTTATAACTATATTCATTAAGAATTATCTTATGGCCATCCTCATCCTCATAAGACTCTGGAGGATTCATGGATATTAATACTCTTTCTCCTTCTATATTCTTTGCCCCTCCTAAATAAATCCTTCCTTCTTCTTCAGGAGAAACTCCAGGGAAAGGACTCTCTCCAATGAAAGTTATTCTTTCATCAGAATCAATTCCATAAATATAAGCTAGCCCCTGGGGAAGGAAGATACCCAGTCCCTTTTCCTCTTCATTTGTAAACCATAGCTCTTCTCTCACCTCTTCTCCATATTTTTCTCCATCAAAAAGATATATTTTTGTAATAGAAACATTATCCCTGGAAAAAAGTAAAATTCTCTTTTTCTCCTCATTTTTAAAAGTCATGGGGTAGGGAATAGAATAGAAAATATCCGGAAGAAAAGAAGATGAAGCTAGCGAGGACGACTTTAAAAGATTACCGGGGAAAATCGATTCCTCAACCGACAAAGGCAACTGGGGTGTTAGAATAAGAGAAGTCTGGGAAAAGTCTATCCCAGTGAGGTTTTCTACTGTTGCCCAGCCGTAGAGCTTCATAAAAGTATTTTCCTTGTTCACCTCTAAGATGTAGTTTAACTTCCAATTTAGACCGCTAGTCAGATAAACTACTCTCAGTAAAGCCTCTCCTTCCTTTTGAGAATCCACCTTCCAGGAAAGTAATGAATCAGAGCTATATTTTTGTTCCAGAAATTCACATTTTTCTGCTTTGGCATAAATAGAATCTAAAATTATCCCCTTGCTTACAGGGCCAAAGGTTACTCCTTCATTGATTCCCTTCTTGAGAGTTATCATCTTTTTTCCTTCAACTAAACCCAGATTGTTAGAAAAAATAGTAAGTTTCCTTATCTGCCCTTGAGCAAAAGCAAAGGAGGACAAGCATAAGCAAAAAAATAATAACCCGGTAACGATTGCACCTATTTGTCTCTTCATTTTAGTGTCCATTGTTTGATAAATCAAACCGCTACATGTGCCATGAATCATGCCGCTACCCTATTATCTGTAGCGGTCGGATTTATCCGACTATATTATTTGATGAATCAAATCGCTACACTCTCTTTTAGCGTATGTTATCAATAATTTCCCCCTCACCCCTTCCCTCTCCCCACAGGGGAGAGGGAACACGCAATACGCATCACGCACGACGATATACGATGTACGGTTTTGTTACCATTCCAGAACTAAGGAAGCCCAGCTGAGCCCTCCTCCAAAGCAAGTAAGAAGTACCTTATCTCCCCTCTTTATTCTTTTTTCTCTTACCGCCTCATCTAAAGCCACAGCAACGGAAGCAGCTGACGTATTTCCATATCTATCCAGATTTACACAAACCTTATCCATGCTTAAACCTATCCGCTTAGCTACTGCTTTTATAATACGAATATTAGCCTGGTGAGGGATGAAAAAATCAATATCCTTATAGGTAAGACCCCCTCTTTGCAAAGAGATATCCGCTGCCTGGACCATTACTTTCACAGCCTTTTTGAACAGCCCATTTCCGTTCATCTTCATATAGTGCTGTCTGTTTTTTACTGTCTCTAAGCTAGCGGGCAATCTGGAACCTCCAGCGGGAACTCCTACTAAATCTGCCCCTCCTCCATCAGCTCCTAAGCAGCTGGAAATTATATGGTTACCATCCTGGAACGGTTTCAGGATCGCTGCTCCTGCTCCATCAGCAAAAAGTACACAAGTATTTCTATCCTCCCAATCAACAATTTTTGAGAGGGCTTCTGCTGCTACTACCAGAATAGTATCGCAGGCTCCTGTAGCAATAAACTGACTGGCTATGCTAATGCCGTAAAGAAAACCAGAGCAAGCAACCTCCAGATCAAAGGCAGCTATCCCCTCTATCCCCAGTCTCTTCTGGAGAACACAGGCGGTAGCAGGAAAAATCATATCTGGAGTAATAGTAGCTACTATAATCATATCTAGTTCTTCAGGTTTAATATTTGCAGCTTCTATTGCCTTTATAGAAGCCTCATAAGCCAAATCTGAGGCTGCTTCACTCTCATCAGCAATTCGCCGTTCCTTAATTCCTGTACGAGTAATAATCCACTCATCCGATGTATCCACCATTTTCTCTAAGTCTGCATTAGTCAAGACTCTTTTGGGAACATAGGACCCTGTTCCCACTATACTGCTTTTCCGCATCTTCATCCCTCACCTCCTTATCTCTAGCTAACTAAAGCTCTTTTAATATGCTCATTTATTTTCCCTTTAGCAAATTCAAAACTTGCCAAAATAGCGTTTTTGATAGCTTTACTGGAAGAAGCACCGTGAGCTACTACACAAACTCCATTTACGCCTAAAAGAGGCGCTCCTCCATATTCAGCATAATCAAGTTCTCTTTTTGCCTGTCCTAGCCATTTTTTAGATAAAAGTCCTCCTAAAAAGGGCAAGCTTTTCTTTATTTGCTCATTCATTATCTCAAGAGCAGTTTTAGCAAAGCCTTCAGCGAATTTTAAAATTACGTTCCCTGTAAATCCATCACATACAATCACTTCTACATTTCCGCTGGTGATATCCCTGCCTTCTACATTACCCACAAAGTTTAAGGAAGATTCCTTAAGAAGTCGAAAGGTTTGGAGAGCCAAAGTATTGCCCTTATTTTCCTCTTCCCCAATGTTCAATAAACCCACGCGAGGGGTTCTTTTTCTGAGTACTTTGTAGGCATATATACTTCCCATAATGGCAAATTGGAAAAGATGGTGAGCTCGACAATTTACATTTGCCCCCACATCCAATAAAACCACCCGTCCCCCACTTAAGGTTGGAAGAACAACTGCCAGACAAGGGCGCTTTACCCCTTCTAGTTTCCCCAGTTTAAATAGACTGGCTGCCATCACTGCTCCTGTGTTGCCCGCACTAACTAAAGCCTCCACCTTTCCCTCTTTGAGCAGGTCTAAAGCTAGAGCTATGGAAGAGTTATTTTTCCTCTTTGCCGAGAGGGTAGCAGAATCGGCCATCTTAACTGCCTCAGGAGCATGAATTATAGAAAAAGAAGTCTCCTTGAAATTAGATTTAGTAATCTCATCTTCGAGCTTTTCTTTATCCCCCACCAGGACCACTTCAATTTCTGGATTGGCCTGTCTTGCCTTTACAGCTCCTTCTATGACTATGTCTAAACCTTTTTCCACTCCCATAGCATCTACAGCTACACGCATAATTAGCCTTTTTCCTTTGTCTCCTTCTTTTTAACTACCACTACTTGCTTGCCCTTGTAATATCCACATTCAGGACAGGCAAAATGAGACAGGATAGGAGCCCCGCATTGAGGGCAAACCCCAAAGAAGGGAGAAGAAAGTTTTCTACTTTGCCTACTTCCTTTTCGCGATTTAGAACGTTTCTTTTTAGGAACACCCATACCAACCTCCTGGTGATTCGTCGCTCGTTGTTCGCCACTCGTCAATTAATTTTTTGGTATCTATTCCAAAATAACTCGAGCATCCAACGCATAAATGTTTCCTGGATAAAGACAGAGTGGATTAATATCCAGTTGTTCAATTTGAGGAAAATCAAATGCTAACTGCGAAGTGTTGGCAATAGCTTCACTCAAGGAAGCAAAATCGATAGATTTCTCTCCTCTCGCCCCTTGAAGAATAGCCAATCCTTTTATCTCATCAATCATCCTCCGCGCTTCTTCCTTGTCTATGGGAGCAACTCTGAATACTACATCTTTAAAGATTTCTACAAAAATGCCCCCTAAACCAAACATTACCACTGGCCCAAACTGCTTATCTTTCACTGTTCCAATAATAACCTCTCGAGCTGGTGGAACCATCTTTTGCACATATACACCCTCAACTTTTGCCCGGGGATTGTATTTTCTGGCATTCGCCAGAATTCTAGGGAAAGCCTCTCTGAGCTTGGCCTCTCTCCCAATATTTGCTATTACTCCGCCTGCCTCAGATTTATGAATAATCTGGGGTGAAACTACTTTCAAAACTACCGGAAAACCTATCTTCTTAGCACATTTTACCGCTTTTTCCACATTTTCCGCAAGGCTAGCGGGAGGGATAGGAATGTTATAAGAAGCCAGAATCTCCTCAGAGATTGGTTCAGGAAGAAACTTCCTTCCATCTTCTTTGAACTGTTCTATTTGAGTCAGAATCTCTTCCTTATTCATACTTTTCTCCTTCGAAGATATCTCCCATACTCTATCAATGCCCACATCGCCTTCGCTGCTCTATTCAGATCATTGTAATTGGGAATACCCTGTTTTTCCAAATATTTAGTCCCGGCTTCGGTGATTACCCCGCCCATAAAGGCGCCAATAACTGGTTTTTTATATTTTTTTTGCATCTCAACCAGAATTCCAGCATTTCTTAAGGGTTTAGTCATTGTTTGTAGAGTTTGGATCACTATCACTCCATCATAAACCCCGGAGCTCATTACCGCTTCTAAGGCAATTTCATATCTTTCTGAACCAGCATCTCCCACTAAATCTAAAGGATTTCCTCTACTCCAGGCAGGGTGCATCCTGCCGCTTTTATCAAGTTTTTCTATTAACTCTGGGGGTAGATTGGGCAATTCTATTCCTAACTCCTCGCAATAGTCAGCACACATTACGCCATTTCCGCCGCCATTAGTAACAATCGCTACCCGATTACCTTTAGCCAGAGGCTGATAAGCTAATGTTTTTGCCATATCAAACATCTCAGTTAGCGTATCAGCCATAATCACTCCCGACTGTCTGAACACCCCTTTATAAATTTGATAAGAGCCCGCCAGTGAACCTGTATGAGAACCAACTGCCTTCCTACCAACAGCGCTTTTACCTGCTTTTAAAGCCACAATAGGTTTAATGGGAGTAACTTTTTTAGCTATCTCCAGGAAATATCTCCCGTCATTAAGTCCTTCAATATAAAGAGCAATTGCTTTTGTATAAGGATCTTTGGCTGCCCAAGCGATAAAATCAGGAGCATCTAAATCGCATTTATTGCCATAGCTTATCATGGCACTGAACCCATAATTTTCCTTGACTGACCAATCTATGACACTATCTAGCAAGGCTCCTGACTGGCTTATGAAAGCTACTTTACCTGAAAGAGGAAGAAAAGGAGCAAAACTAGCATTTAAATGACGGGGAGGATAAATTATTCCCAAACAATTAGGACCGACTATTCTCATCCCAGCCCTTTTAGCTATTTCTAAAAATCCCTCCTGCAACTTTTTTCCTTCTGTACCAGCTTCACCAAAGCCTGCAGAAATAATACTTACTCCTTTGACCTTTTTTTGAGCGCAATCCTGGATTGCCTGAGTGACCAGCCTGGCAGGAACACAGATTATGGCCAGATCAACTCTTTCTGGAATTTCAGTGATTTTGGAATAACATCTAAGACCCAAAACCTGGTCAGCTTTAGGATTAACCGGAAAGATTCTTCCGGAAAATCCTTTAAGGTGAGGCAAGGGAAATGTTCCTCCCTCCTGCAAATTCTTGATTACTTGATAGCCAATCTTTTCTGAATGTTGAGAAGCACCAATCACGGCTATCCCTTGGGGTTCAAAAAAACATTGAACCTGAGAATGTTTTTCTTCGAGGTCAATTTGCATTCTATTTTTCCTTATTTGCAATTATTCAGCTTTATTACATTTCTAGGTTTAAAAAAAAATCTAACATCTACTTCCCAAGTTTTATCTTTTTAGAATTTAGCATAATTTCCTTGCTTGGTCAAATTCGTATCTCGCATCTCGTCGCTCGTATCTCGTAGCAGTGCAATTACATCGCACTTGATATTAGAAATAAAAAAACAGAGATGCAGAGAGCATCTCGTTGGGTTAATTAGTTAAACCACCATCATTCACCAACTACTATTTACTATTTATTATTCTGATTTCTTTAATCCATGCTTTTTTATCTTGCTATATAAAGTAGTACGGGATATCTGGAGCGCCTCGGCTGCCTTTTTTAAATTCCAATTAGTATCTTCCAGGACATCACTCAAAAGATACATTTCTACCTCACGCAAGGATTTTGAAGGTAAAGAAAGACTTGCTGAAAGACCCGGGGAGAAAAGAGCTAGATCTTCTTTTTCTATCAAGGGCCCTTTTGCCAGAACAACCGCCCTTTCCATAGCATTTTCCAGTTCTCTGACATTACCTGGCCATTCATAGGAAAGGAGAGTATGGAGAGCTTCTTTGGAGAGGCCCTCAACTTTTTTGTTAACTGCTCTAAACTTTCTCAAGAAATATTCTGCTAATAAAGGTACATCTTCTTTTCTTTCCTTTAAAGGCGGAATATTAAGAGAAACAACATTAAGGCGATAAAACAGATCCTCCCTGAATCTTTTTTCCTTTATAGCCTGAGAGAGGTCCTGGTTTGTAGCAGCTATAATTCTTACATCAACCTTGATAGTCTCTTCTCCCCCTACCCTTTCAAACTCACCCTCTTGCAGAACTCTCAATAGTTTCACCTGAACACTAAGAGGAATGTCTCCAATCTCATCTAAAAAAAGTGTTCCTCCATCAGCCAGCTCAAACCTACCTCTTCTTTGAAGATAGGCATCGGTGAAGGCTCCCCTTTCATGTCCAAAGAGTTCACTCTCCAGCACTCCTTCAGCCAGGGCAGCGCAATTTATCTTGATAAAGAGCTTTCTCCGACGCGGGCTTTTATAATGTATGGCCCGGGCAACAAGCTCCTTACCTGTTCCTGTTTTCCCAGTGATGAGGACTGTAACATCACTGTGGGCTACTTGTTTTATCAAACTTTTAAGCTTTTTCATCTTCCCATCCCTGGTTATTATTTCTCCTTTTCTTTCCAGCTCTTGCCGTAAGAACCTGTTTTCCTCTCGCAAGTTTTGCTCTTCCGTTATTTTACCAATGATGCGCAAAACTTCATCAGGCATACATGGTTTAATTAAATAATCAAAAGCTCCTTTCTTCATAGCTGTAACAGCACTTTTAATCGTCCCATAACCAGTTAAGATAATAACCATAGTTTGAGGATATCTCTCTTTTATAATCTCTAATAACTTTTCCCCTCCCATCTTAGGCATCTTAAGATCGACAATGGCTATATCGAAGAAATGCTCTTTAAATCTTTCCAATGCTTCCAGTCCATTTTTGGCTGTACCAACAAAGAATCCTTTTTCCTTTAAGGTATCACCCAAGGACTCTAAAAGATTAATCTCATCATCAACTATAAGAATTTTAACTAAAGACATAGTCTTTCCTCCTCAATACCGCCCTTTAATAACTGGCAGCTCAATAATAAAAGTAGTCCCCTTTTCCTCTTCGCTTTCAACCCGGATATTTCCCCTGTATCTTTCAATGATAGTATGAACAAGAGCCAGGCCAAGGCCAGTTCCCTCTCCAGGTTCTTTAGTAGTAAAAAAAGGATTGAAAACCTTATCCAGGTTTTCCCTGGGAATGCCCATACCAGTATCACTAACCTTTATTTTCACTTTATTATTGTTATGGATAGAGGTTATTATCTTTAGTTCTCCTCCTCTGGGCATAGCCTGTGTAGCATTTAAGATAAGATTTAAAAAAACCTGTTTCATTTCATCCAAATTTGCCTTGATATTGGGCATACTCTCGAGCTTTTTAACCAGATGAATATCACGACCAAAAAGGTCTTTCTCTCCCAGGGATAAAGTCATATTAAGCAGGCCGTTGACATCCACTGGCTCAACTTCAGCATC
>JAUWRC010000050.1 GCA_030610745.1 Clostridia bacterium | reverse complement strand
AGGATTGACCCTTCCGCCTCTAAGACAGCTCTACTAGGATAATTTTCTGAAGGGATAAGAGTCAGGGTATTTTGCTGCCGAAAAAGTTCCTTTCTCAGGATTTCTTTTATCTCGGGATCAGTAGATTTTAGTGAATTACTCATAAAAGTTCCTTTCTCAATGCCTGAAGTGTCTCATTCCCGTGAATAGCATAGCTATTTTGTGAGTATCTGCTGCTTCTATTACTTTTTTATCTCGCAAGGCTCCCCCTGGTTGGATGATGGCGGTTATTCCATTTTTTCCCGCTTCTTCTACCACGTCGGGGAAGGGGAAGAAAGCATCCGAGGCTAAAACTGCACCTTCTGCTCTCCGGCCAGCTTTTTTAATAGCCAGAAGGCAGGCATCTATTCGGCTCATCTGTCCTGCTCCTACTCCTAGGACTGTCTTATCTTTGGCCAGAACAATGGCATTGGATTTCACCCATTTAGCCACTATCCAGGCAAACAATAAATCCTCTTTCTCGGTTTGATTAGGTTCTCTTTGGGTAACTGTTTTTAATTCAGAAGAGATATAAGTTTTCTCATCCTCTTCTTGCAGGAGGATGCCCCCTTTGACTTTTTTTATATTCAGGCTCTTCTTTCCCCTCACCTTTATCCTCTCCCCATAAGGCAGAGGGAAGGGTGAGGGAGTAAGTTCAAAATTTCCAGTTTTCAGAATACGTACATTTTTTCCCCACTTTTGCCTGGTCTTTAAGATTTCCAGGGCTTCTTCTTTGTAATCAGGGGCAATTATAGCTTCGATAAATGTGCCCGGCGAGGCTATCTTTTCTGCTGTAGATGAGTTTACTACTTTGTTTAACCCTATAATGCTTCCGAAAGCTGAGAGAGGGTCCCCACTATAAGCTTTCCTAAAAGCCTCATCTAAATTAGAAGCAGAGCCTACCCCACAGGGATTGGTATGTTTTATTACTACTGCCGCTGGCTCTTTAAATTCTTCTACTATATTCAAAGCAGCATCTAAATCCAATAGATTATTGAAAGAAAGATCTTTTTTCCCCCAGATTTTTTGAGCTGAGGAAAGATTTACTCCTTCTCTCTCCCATTCCCCGTAAAAAGCTGCTTTCTGGTGAGGATTTTCTCCATACCTCAGGTCCTTTTGTTTTTTAAAGCTTAGGTTCAAAACTTTCGGGAATTCCTGCTTTTTATTTTTTGCCAGATAGTTAGCTATAAAAGCATTATAGGTGCTAACTTCCTGAAAAACTCTCATGGCAAGGTCAAGGCAGGTATCTTCACTAATAGAGCAATTGTTCTCTTTTAGCTCTCTGAGAATTTGAGAATACTGATCAGGACTACTTACTGCTGCCACCCAATGAAAATTCTTTGCTGCCGAGCGAAGCATTGTAGGCCCCCCTATATCAATGTTCTCTACGGCTTCCTCTAGAGTGACCCCTTCTTTTTGAATGACCTCGAAAAAAGGATAGAGGTTAACTACTACCATATCGATGAGTTCTAAATTGTGCTCTTTTACTTCTTTCATCTGCTCAGGGTCATTTCTTAAGGCAAGTAAAGCTCCGTGAATCCTGGGATGCAAGGTTTTCACCCTTCCACCCAGCATAGAGGGACTCCCGGTATATTGAGAGACCTCTTTTACAGGTATCCCGGCTTCTTTAAGAGCTCGCGCTGTTCCTCCAGTAGAGAGAATCTCTATTCCTAAATCACTTAGTCCCCTGGCAAAATCAACTATTTTCTCTTTGTTAGATACACTGATGAGAGCTCTTTTAATTTTAGGCATGAGTTTCTCCTTCTAGTTTAAGAATTTTTACGTATACCGAAGGATATTCCTCAAAGGAGTCTTATAGTCGTCACCTTAACGAAGCTTCTGAGCGAAGGAAAAAGAAAGATTTACTGTTTGAGGAGCGAAGCGACGAGTTTAAATCTTTCCCGTAGCGAGGAAGTTGAGCAGAAATAATACAAAACGAATATACAGCGACAGAGAGGAATTATCCTGAGGTACCAGTTACCGAAAACAATATAGCAGATTGCATACCTCTGGTCAAGGAAATTGAAATATATATTTTCTCCTTCAGTACTTGAAAATTTGACCAATTAGAATCCTTTTGCTATAGTGATTAAGGTTTACAGATAAAGAAAATGATTCTATATAAAACAGAAGCGATTGTTCTCAGAGATTATGATTTAGGGGATCAAGATAAAATAGTGGTTTTTTATTCACCAAAGCATGGGAAGATAAAAGTAGTAGCAAAAGGAGCTCGACGGATAAAAAGTAGATTTGCTCCCTTAATTCAACTTCTTTCTTATGATATTTTGTTGATCCACAAAAATAGAAAAAAGAGTCTGGATACTTTAAACGAAGGTGAAATTAAATATTACTTTCCCCAGATCAAAAGAGATCTAGTGAGGTTCGCCTATGGTTGTTATCTGGTTGAGTCAGTGGATAAGTTTGTGGGTGAGAGAGAGCCTCATCCTGGGCTTTTCCAATTGTTATTAACCACTCTTTTCCTTCTGGAAAAAGGTCCCAAATACACTCTCAACCTTTTGATGCGGAGTTTTGAGCTGGAATTGTTGAGTATCTTAGGTTACGAACCTTACCTTGAGGGATGTGTTAATTGCGGAAAGGCTCTAGAATTAATTGAGTCTTTCTATTTTAGTTTAAAATTGGGAGGATTTCTCTGCAGCAGTTGTCAAGGGGTTGACAAAGAAAGGATTCCCATTTCGAAGAAAGCCAGCCTATTGATGAGTGAGCTTTTTTTCTCGAGTTTGAAAAAGGTATTTCAACAAAAGATAGACAAAAGTGTAGAGAGAGAAATTGAGATGATTTTAAGAGCATATTTTTTTTATCAGGGACAAGGAAAGATGTTTACTCCTCACTTTATTTATAGTTTTAAGAGGCTAGAATGCATACGACGAGATAAGGAGGGCTAGGTGAGGCAGAAAGAAGAAATTGAAGAAAGACAGGTAGATAAAGATAAACAAAGTTTCTCGCCTGAGGTAATAGAAAGCTATTTGAAAGGAATAGGAAAAACTCCTCTCCTGGACCAGAAGGAGGAAAGAGAACTAACTAAGAAGATAAAGGAAGAAAGAGAGGAGTTAATCGAACTTCTTAATAAAGCAGCTCATATTATTAAAGGTGCTCCTGATCTTCTTGAGTTGTTTAAGAAAGTAGGGGGATTAGATAAGAATCTAGATAATCTTGGCAAAAGTCTAAGCAAGGTAAGAGAGACACTTGATTTCCTGCGAGAAGAAAAAAAGCAGATGGATAAAATAAAACCTTGCCGAAAGAAGGAAAAGGTAAAGCAAATCTTAGAAGAAATAGAGGAGGTAAGGGCCAGGTATGAGCTGCATAGAAAAAAAATGATGGAAGCTAACCTGCGTTTGGTAGTAAGTTTTGCCAAGAAGTATACGGGGAAAGGAGTCTCTTTTCCGGATCTTATCCAGGAGGGAAATATTGGCCTCTCTCGAGCCATAGATAAGTTTAATTATAAATGTGAAAAGCGCTTTAGTACCTATGCTAGCTGGTGGATCCGTCAAGCGTTATCCAGAACTATCGCTGATCAGTCAAGAACTATACGCCTTCCTATTCACATAGTACATTTATTAAAAAAGTTAAGCAGGGTTTCCAGGCAATTAGAACAGAAGTTAAAAAGAGAGCCTACTGCAGAGGAGATTGCCCAAGAGGTAAAATTTCCTCCTGAGAAAATCAGAGAGGCTCTGGGGATTACTCAAGATTCCGTTTCCCTTGATAAACCAGTGGGAGAGAATAAAAATAATTCAATGATCAATCTTATTTCTGGTACTACTATTCCTTCACCTGTTTACAGACTTACTTTAGAGATGCTTAAAGAAGAGGTTAGAAGACTATTAGAAAAAGTAGTAAAAGATCCGCGTGAATTGGAGATATTAAGATTAAGATTTGGTTTAAAGGAAAAAGGGGATTATTCCTTACGGGAGATTGGAAAAAGATACGGGGTGAGCAGGGAAAGAGTGAGGCAAATCCAGGAAAGAGCATTAAGTAGACTGCGAGTTCCGGCAGAAAAAAGAGGACTAAGAGGTTATCTGGAATTATTAGATAGCCTCAGAGTAGATATCCAGGAAGAATAAGGAGGGGGTTTGGCTAGTCTTTGTGGAGGAATAATAGGGATGCCTAATGTAGGTAAGTCTACTCTTTTCAATTCTCTTACGCAGGGGGAAGCGCAGGTGGGTAGTTTTCCTTTCTCCACTGTTTCTCCTAATATAGGGATAGCTCCTGTTCCTGATTCTCGGTTAGAATTCTTAACTAAATTGATAAATCCCGAGGTTTCTAAAGCGGCAACAGTCCAGTTTGTAGATGTAGCTGGGTTGGTAAAAGGCGCTCATCAGGGAGAGGGTTTAGGAAATGAGTTTTTGTCCAGAATAAGAGGAGTGGATGTTCTTATTGAGGTAGTGAGGTGCTTTAAGGAAAGAGAAATTGCTCATCTTGAAGGGGATATAGACCCAATAAGAGACATCCAGATTATTGAGCTGGAACTTCTTCTTTCAGATTTAGAAATAATAGACCGAAGATTAACAAAACTGAACAAATTGGTAAAATCAGGGCTTACGGCGGATAAAGAGAGGTTGAACCTTCTGGAGAAGGTCAAAGTTAATCTCGAAGAAGGACATTCTCTAAGGAGAGTTTTCAGAGAGGAAGAGAAAGATAAATTAAGCAAAGAAGAACTTTTAAGTCTCAAACCTCTTCTTTATGTAGCCAATGTAGATGAGGATGATCTAACTTCTCCATCTCCTTTACTTGAGAAGCTAAGAAGATATGCTTCCAGGGAGGGAATAGATTTAATAGAGATATGTGCCGGGCTAGAAGCAGAGTTAAAGGAGCTCTCTTCGGAGGAAAAAAAAGAATTTCTTAAAGAATTAAAGATAGAAGGAGAAATAGATAGGTTAATAAAAAAGGTTTACCAAAAACTTAACTTAATAACCTTTTTTACTATTAGCGGGGGCAAGGAAATAAGAGCATGGCCGGTAGAAAAAGGGATTTCCGTTTCTCAGGCAGCGGGCAAGGTTCATTCGGATATGGAAAAAGGATTTATTCGAGCTGAGGTAATAGCTGTGGCTGATCTTTTGAAGCTCGGATCAATAAAGCAGGCAAAAGAGGAAGGAAGAGTGAGGACAGAGGGGAAGGATTACCTGGTGAGAGACGGGGATGTGATACACTTTAAATTCAGTAGTTAGCATTTGTGTGAAGGGAGTTTTTTAAGATGCCTTTATATGGTGCAGTGGTTGTTTTAAAACCAGAACTAAGCGATGAGGAGAGGGATCTATTCTTAAAGGGGATCAAAGACATTATTGTCAATGAAAAGGGAGAGGTGAAGGATGTAAACCTAAAGGGGATGAAAAAATTCGCCTATGAAATAGGAAAAGTCAAAGAGGGTTTTTTTATAACCATTGATTTTTGTTCCGACTCTTCTAGAGTTAGCCGAATTCGGGAGTTTCTTGCTGGGGAAAAAAGAATTGTAAGAGCTATGGTAACAAGAAAAAAAATCTCTTTAGAAAAAGAGAAGGAGAAAAAGAAAGAAAAAAAAGGGGAGGGAGGTGGCCAGGTTGAATCGAGTAATCTTAATAGGAAATCTCACCCGGGATCCTGAGCTTCGCTATACTCCTGAGGGTACACCTGTAGCGAGTTTTACAGTGGCGGTTAATCGTTCTTTTGTAAATCGAGAAGGAGAGAGAGAGGCAGACTTTGTACCTATTGTGGTGTGGCAAAAACGGGCAGAGACTTGTTCAGAATATCTGATGAAAGGAAGTCAGGTAGCTATTGATGGGAGACTTCAGATCCGCACTTATGAAGATAAAGATGGGATAAGAAGATGGGTGACAGAGGTAGTTGCTTACAGAGTTGAATTTTTACAGAGATTAAAGAAGCAACCTTCACCAGAGGTTTCTGAGGAGAAATCCGAGGAGAAACCCGCGGAAAAATTTGAGAATGAAATAGACAGAGTCCCTTCACCTAAGCCGGAGGAAAAGGAAGAAAAGGGCGATATACCCTTTGGTGAGTGAAAAAAGGAGGAAATTTTGAACTTTACGCCTGCGCCTAGAAGAAGGACGTTTGGAAGAAAAAGAGTATTTAGAAGAAAAAAGATTTGTAGTTTTTGCCATTCTCAGTCGCTGGACTATTTAGACATAAAAGTTCTGCAGCGTTATACGGATGCAAGAGCTCGTATAAGGTCTAGAAGACGTACAGGGGTCTGTGCTAAGCATCAAAGAAAGCTTTCTAGTGCTATCAAAAAAGCAAGAGAGATGGCACTTTTACCCTACAAATAAAAATGCCTCAGGACAATTTTCTTTTCTCGCTGTATATATCTAGTATATAGTATGTGGCATATAGTATATACCGTTTTCAAGGCTCTTTCAGAAAATGTCCTTCGGCAAGCGTATAATAGATGTAGCGTATAGTCGCTGTCATTGCGAGCGAACAAAGCGAGCGAAGCAATCTCGTATCCATTTTTTGAAAGGAATAAAAGTGAAGATTATATTAAGAGAAAAAGTTGATAATCTTGGAGAAAGGGGAGAAATAGTACAAGTAGCCAGTGGCTATGCACGAAATTTCCTTCTCCCAAAAAGCTTAGCCTTAAGGGCTACTTCTGGCAATATTAAGCAGTGGGAGGAAAGAGAAAGAATTGTTCAACAAAGGAAGGAAAGAGGGAAATTGAAGGCTTTGAAGATAGCCCAGAAGCTCAAAAAGGTAAGATTGATATTGGAAAGAGATATGGGGGAGGAAGGAAAATTATTTGGGGTGGTTACTTCTCAGGATATCGTTCAGGAGATTAAAAAAAAATTAAAATTGGAAATAGATCACAGAAAAGTTAATCTAGAAGAGCCCATTCGAGTCATTGGAATCAAAGAGGTTTCTCTTAAGCTGCATCCAGAAGTAGAAGTTTCTCTAGAGGTGGAAGTGAAAAAAAAAGAGCAAAATGTCCAAGAAACAAAATAAAATCTATATTATAGATGTTACCAATAGAGATGGGGTTCAAACCTCCAGGTTGGGTTTGGCCAAGTTAGAAAAAACTCTTATTAATCTCTATTTAAATGAGATGGGGATTTATCAGTCAGAACTTGGTTTTCCCTTTACTAACCACGAGATAAATTACCTTAAGGCTAATCTTGAGCTGGCCGAGATGGGAGTCCTTCAACCTATAATCCTCAGTGGTTGGTGCAGAGCAGTCAAAGATGATGTAAAGAAAGCTCACCGGATAGGACTTAAACATATCAACATCTCTATTTCTACCTCAGAGCAGATGGTCAAGGGCAAATTTGGAGGCAGAGTAATAAGGGATCCTAAGGAGAATCCTTCTAAACCCAGCATAATAGGAATGATGATAGAGGCACTTGGGGAGGCAAAAAAAGGAGGAATGACTGTAGGCGTTAACGCCGAAGATGCCTCTCGCACAGATGATGAGTTTTTAATAAAATTTGCCCAGACAGCCAAAGAACATGGTGCTGACCGAATAAGATATTGTGATACGCTGGGCTATGATGACCCTTTTACCATCTATCATCGGGTAAAAAATCTGGCCCGAGAGGTTCAAATTCCCATAGAACTTCATTGCCATAATGATCTCGGTGCAGGAGTGGCTTGTTCAATAGCCGGAGCAAAAGGAGCTATCGAGGCAGGAGTAGATGCTTACATTAATACTACAATTAATGGTATGGGAGAGCGGGCAGGAAACGCAGACTTGGTTTCTGTAATTTTAGCTCTGCGCAAATCCAGTGGTTTAAAAGATTTAAATTTATTGGATGAAAGAGTGGACCTCTCCAAAGCCTGGAGAATTGCTAAGTATGCCTCTTATGCTTTTGGTGTTCCTATCCCCATAAATCAAGTAGGGGTAGGAGGGAATGCCTTTGCTCATGAATCAGGAATTCATGCTGATGGAGCCTTGAAGGATAGACGTAACTATGAGCTTTATGACTTTGAGGATTTGGGAAGAGGGGAGCCAGAAATAATAGAAACGGGTAGAAAAATAACTACAGGAGAATATGGAGGAATTAAAGGATTTAGAGATGTATATGAGAAATTAGAAATTGAGTTTAAGGATGAAAAAGAGGCTCACACAATTCTGGAGCTGGCTCGCTATGCTAATGTACATACACAAAAGCCCCTTACCAATGATGAACTTCTCTTTCTAGCCCGCTATCCCCAGCAAGCTAAGAAAATCCTTACCGTTGCTCCCATGATATAACTCGTAAATCGTATTTCGTACTTCGTATATCGTGATGCATATTGCGTATTTCCTCTCCCCTCTTTTAGTTCGTTGTTCGTATCTCGAAAATGTAGCGGTGCGATTTATCGAACATTTTTAAAAATAGGGACAGCGACCATTTTCCAGCAATATAAATTCGTATCTCGTGAAGGAGCAAAAAGTAGCCCATTAAGATTCTTGCCTATCCTCCAAAAGAGCTCACTTCATTGCTAATTTTTATCAAATTCTTTCATTGTAGCTAAATTTTTTTGCAATTTTTGACAACTTCTGAGGTTCGAAAGGTTGGATTTTAGCCTCTGAAACCCGCATAAGTTGGGTTGATAATTTACTGTGATTGATTTTTCTCTCGTCTCAAGCAGAATTTTTTGATATAATTAGAAGAAAACGCTTAGGAGATGAGAGAAATGTCTTATTTGTTTAAAAATCATAAGGACAGGACTATCTTCGTAAATACCAATGTAAAAATTATCAATCGAAAAGGGCAAATAACCGTTCTTTGTCATAAACTTCCCTTCATGCAGTATTATGAGGGGGATTTAGCTACCCAGAAAGTAGCTATAATTCAACTTTATTGCACTGGTTTTGCTAAACAAAAACAGATTGCTCGAGCTTTCGGAATGCATCCTAATACTGTAAATAACCTCATTCGTTCTTATGCCAGAGCAAAGGATTTATTTTTCCTTCAAAGTAGACGAGGTCCTAAGGATAACTCTTTTAGTTAAAATAAAAGATCTGGGAACTAATCGAATGAATCAGTTTGCCCGGAGATTTCGAACTGACATTAACAACTTCGGAGGCAAAACTCTCGACAAATTTCAATTGAAACTCTTATTTGACGTGGAATTCGAGGAATAATCACAAAATATTATCAGCATCACTTTCTTAAAATGTCGAATCTTCCGAACCTCAGAAGTTAGTGAATTTATGACTATCCTCGTCCCATGGGAGAAGATGAAAGGATGGAGAAGTAAGGATTTAAGATGGTTTGCCTCAGAAAAATTTGCTTTTATAGTTAGATTATGATATTTTGTAGGTTAGGAAGGAGTGGTCCCCCCCATAAATTAAGAATAAGTGTAAGATAGTGAAAATAAGAGGAAGAAAAAAGAGGTGAAATCA
>JAUWRC010000025.1 GCA_030610745.1 Clostridia bacterium | reverse complement strand
GCCGAAGGCAGGCGTGGCAACCTCATTGAGATTGCTTCGTCGCTTCACTTCTCGCAATGGCGTAGTTCACTAAGTATTTACTCGCTTGTAGATACAATTACGTCATCGTTTACGGAACAATATATATAATAACACAATAATCCTGGTTGTCAACCCCAAAGCCTGGGCTTTTCTTCCGTATTCTAAGTAAAGGCGATTTGCAGCATCTTCAATCCAGGGTCTGGAGGGAAGCCCAAGATTAACAATCTTTCGCAATAGATTGAGTTTCCATATAAATATTCAGCCAAGCCCGTTTAAAATTTTCTGAACTTCTATTTTGCCTTTATCTGGTTTAAATTTTTTCAAATATTCGTCTCTCTTATATAACTCAAATGCAGTCTTTATCTTTTTTTCAAAAGATTCCTTTGCGAATATCTTACGACATTCTTCTTTTGATTTGAAAATTTTCTTCCTGTATTTTTCAACTTCTTTTTGATTTTTTGCAACTATATTATTCATAATACTTCTTCATAAAATCATTAAACTTCTTATCTAAATTATGTCTTTGTAAAATATCCGATAAGAAAGTCTTGTCTATGTTTGTCTGGTCTAAAAGTTTTATCAATTTATCTCTATCTTTTGGCCTATAAACCTTTATATGTCATTGCGAGCCCCGAGGGGACGTGGCAATCCCATTCTCCTGATGCTCAAACTCAGGCACGAGCTCTTTAATCTTCTCCTTCATCCCTTGAACATCCTCCTTTATAGCCAGCTCCTCCAATTCCTCAACCTTTTTTCTAAATCCCTCTGCATCAATTTCATTGGCTTTAATAACCAAAATCTTCTCGTGCCATGTAGGTCGAGCTTTCTCCTCTTTAGCTACAAGTTCTTCATGTAATTTCTCTCCCGGGCGAAGGCCTGTTATCTTTATCTTGATATCCGTATCTGGCTCAAAACCAGATAATCTAATGAGATCCCGTGCCAGGTCAATTATTTTTATGGGCTCACCCATGTCTAAAACAAAGATATCCCCTCTCCTGCCCATTGCTCCAGCCTGAATCACCAGCTGGGCTGCCTCAGAGGTAGTCATAAAGTAGCGGCTTACTCTGACATCAGTTATGGTAAGCGGCCTTCCTTCTTCAATTTGTTTCTTGAATAAAGGTAGTACACTGCCTCTGCTCTCTAGAACATTTCCAAACCTCACTGCAGAAAACCTGCATTTATTTTCTTTAGCCACAGCTTGCAATAATAGCTCAGCCACTCTTTTAGAGGCCCCCATAAAACTGGTAGGATTGACTGCCTTATCCGTAGAGATGAGAACAAAATACTTTACTTCATAATCCTCAGCCGCCTCCATTAAAATCCTCGACCCGGCAACATTATTCTTAATAGCCTCACAAGGATTAATCTCCATTAATGGAACGTGTTTATGAGCAGCAGCATGAAATATCACATCGGGCTTGTAATAAGCCAAAACGGCCCGCGTTCTCTCTTTGTCTCTGATGTTAGCAATCACTGGTACTAATGCAAGAGAGGGGTATCTCTCCCTCAATTCTCCTTCAATATTATAAAGGCTAAACTCTCCCCGCCCAAACAAGATAAGCTGCCTGGGATTAAATCGGGTAAGTTGTCGGCAAACCTCAGAGCCAATGGATCCCCCTGCCCCGGTAATTAGCACTTTCTTGTCAGAGATATAATGTGAAATTTTCCCTAAGTCGAGCTTTACCTCCTTTCGTGATAATATATCCTCTACTCCTACCTTTCTAATCTGACTGAAGGATACTTTGCCACCAATAAGCTCTGATAAAGAGGGAGTGATTTTGTAAGGGAGCTCTGTTTTATCACAGACATCAATAATTCTTCGCACCTGGTCTCTGGTTGCAGAAGGAAGAGTGATGATTATTTCATCAACAGATTTTTCCTTCACTATTCCAGGAAGTTCACCAATGGCTCCCAGGATTTTTACTCCGTGAATATCCCTGTTTATTTTTCTCACATCATCGTCAACAAATCCTACTACTTTATACCCATGCTCAGGGTACCTTTGAGCCTCTCGCAATATCATCTCCCCCGCATCTCCCGCCCCCACCAAAATAATACGTTTATGGCCAGAAATACCTGAAAATGAGCTCAGCAGTGTCACCTTAAAAAGCCTTATTCCTAATCTACTGACCCCTATAAAGAAAAACAACAATAAAGGATGAATTATAAATATTGAGCGAGGAAAATCCCGTAGACCCAGAACAAAAATCATTCCAACCACACTCAAAAGCGCACCAGCCAGCATTGCTTTGAATATTCTTATCAAATCATTAATACTAGCATAGCGCCAAAGACCTTTATATAGACCAAAGAAGATAAAACTGACAAAATAGACCGCAGTTACCAAAGGTAAAGTTTGCTTAAAAATAGGAAAATATTGGGGAAAGAAAAATCCCTCTTCCATAAAGCGAATCTGAAAAGCTAGATAAAAGGTAAAAATAATTATAACCAAATCAGAGAGAACCACTACATTCCGCTTCCAACTTTTAAATATCTTCATAAATTTCATCTCATCTTCCTATTGTCATTGCGCACTGTAGCGGTTTGATTCATCAAACAATACGGCCGGTGCCATTTATGGCACTGTAGCGGTTTGATTTTTATCAAACAAGGAAAAAAGTAGCCTGTCCCCTTTTTCACGAACGAAGCGAAGCAATCCCCGCGCTCAATCTTTCACAAGCCGTCTCAACCCTTTTTTCACATTTTCCAGCGTTTCCTCTTTCTTACAAAAACAGAATCTGACTTGTTTTGCTCCTTTGTTTGAATTTGCATAAAAGGATGTTCCCGGTACAGTAGCAACACCAGTCAATTCAATTAACTTCTTACTAAACGCAAAATCATCATGAACCGAGAGCTTTTCCATGAGTTCCTCAGTTTGAGTCATAATGTAATAGGCACCCTTGGGCAAATAAGGTTTAAAACCTACTTGAGACAACAAATCAAACAGATAATCTCTCGATAGATTATATCTAAGACGAAGACTCTCATAATAACTTTCCGGCATATTCAGGGCAAAGGCCGCTGCCTCTTGAAAAGGAGTAGGAGCACCAACAGTTAAGAAATCGTGTACCTTCCTAATTCGGCTGGTAATTTTTTCATGGGCAATAGCCCAGCCAATCCGCCATCCTGTAAGTGAATATGTTTTAGAAATGGAACTAATAGTAACGACTCGATTGGCCATTCCATCCAGGGAGGCAATAGATATATGCTCTTCTCCATCGTAAAGGATATGCTCATAAACCTCGTCAGTAATGGCCAGAGAATCCCACTTTAGGCACAAGCTCACTATCTCCTCCAGCTCTTTTCTGGAGAATACCTTACCTGTGGGATTATTCGGTGTATTGATGATAATTGCCTTGGTATTATTGTTAAAAGCGGCAGCTAGTTCCTCACAAGAGTAGTCCCAATTAGGTGGATACAGGGTAACATATCTCGGCTTTGCTCCTGAAAGAATGACATCAGGTCCATAGTTTTCATAAAATGGCTCAAAAATGATGATTTCATCACCGGGATTAACTACAGCTTTGAGCGTGGCGATCATGGCCTCTGTCGCTCCGCAGGTGACCGTTATATCCGTTTCCGAATTACACTTTATTTTGTTGTAACCGGCCACCTTTCGGGCAATGGCTTTTCTCAATTTAGGCTCCCCGAAGGTAACTGGATATTGGTTGCAGTCATTCAAGATAGCCTGAACAGCAGCATCTTTAATCTCTTGTGGAGCCTCAAAATCAGGAAATCCTTGCGAGAGATTAAAACCTCCCACAGCATCGCAAATACGGGTCATCTCTCGTATGACAGACTCAGTGAATTTTTCAGTAATATACGATAACGGCTTCAAATTTCATCTCCTTGTGTTCACACACTAATAATTCATAGTTTGCAAAAACCAATTTTTGTAAGTGCTCAATATGATTGTCTAATGGAGGAGATACATAGTATCACGAAGCAATCTCTGTGCTCTTAAAAGGGGATTGCGAAGTTTATCCCTTTGTCATTGCGAGCCCCGAAGGGGTATGGCAACCTCATCGGGATTGCTTCGCTGCGCTCGCAATGACGAAAATCGTATTTTACCTCATAAGCATCATTTGAAGAAACTGCGAACAGTTTTGATAACATACTCCACCTGTTTATCATTAATCTCTACATTCATAGGCAAAGAGAGAACCTCTCGACAAATGGCCTCAGTCTCCGGAAAACCTCGATCTTTTAATTCTAAAGCCTTGTAACTATAATAAGGTTTTGGCCAGTGGATAAGAATCTCGACTCCGTTCTTTTTTAAATAGTTGGCCAATTCATCCCGCTTTGAAGTCCTGATGACATAATTCTGATAAACATCTTCAAATCCTGGAGTATCAAAATGCGGTAACTTAAGTTCTTCTATATCCTCCAACCCCTCTTTATATAGCGCAGCTATCTTCCGGCGGCGTTTTATCCAATCAGGCAGATGACGGAGCTTAATATCCAGGAAAGCGGCCTGCAGATTATCAAGCAAACAGGTAAACCCATGATAGTAATATTCCCCTGTTTCACGGTCCTCACCATTATACCTGAGAAGTCTGGCCATTTTTGCCACCCTGGAGTCATTAGTTGTTATTGCTCCACCATCCCCGTAACCACCTAATATCTTGAAAGGATAAAAACTCCAACAACCTGCCATACCAAATGCTCCTCCCCTTTTCCCATTGAATGTCCCACCTAACGATTGACAGGCATCTTCTACTACAACCAGATTATATTTATCAGCAATAGTCATAATCGCACCCATATCCGAGACTCGACCATTCAAATGAACGGGAATGATTGCTTTAGTCTTCGGCGTAATTGCCTCCTCAATTTTAGTCACATCAATGTTATAATCTTTGCCCACATCAACCAGAACAGGAGTTCCGCCGGCATTCACTACGGCTGAAGCTGTAGCCACAAAGGTATGCGCCGGAACAATTACCTCATCTCCATTTTTTACTCCGGCAGCGAGCATGGAAATATGTAAAGCATCATAGCCGCTGTTCAGACCGACAGCATATTTAGTACCTACAAATTTGGCTAAATTCTCCTCGAATTGTTTTAATTGTCCCCGCATGATTAAATCACCTTTTGATAGAACTTCAAAAAATGCGGCATCAATCTCATTCTTGATCATTCGATAATTCTTTGTCGGCTCAACAAAGGGTACCTTATAAATCATATTTAATACCTCCAAGTATACTAAAACTATCTCTAATCCGTTATATGTATAAGAAATGTTAACTATGTCTAGAGCAAAAAAAATCAGATAATACTTTTTACAGCCAGGATAATATCCTTATCTTTTGGGAAATACACCTCTTCCAATACACTACTAGCAGGAGCAGGTGTATCGGGCAAGCATACTCTCTTTATAGGCGCCTTAAGACATTCAAATATATTCTCAGAAACTAAAGCTGATACTTCAGCAGCCATCCCACAAGTCTTCCAGGCAGCATCTGCAATAACTAATTTTCCTGTCTTCCTGACTGACTCAAATATAAGAGCTTCATCTAAAGGTTTAAGTGAACGTATATCTATAACTTCCGCATCGATTCCTTCCTTCTTCAGCCTAGCTGCAGCCTTAGTCGCCTCATAAGCCATATACGATGTGGCTAGGATGGTAACATCTTTTCCTGCTTCTCTAACAACTCCCCTACCAATAGGTACTGTATATATTTCTTCAGGCACATCTCCTTTAAGCTCATACAACCAACGGTCATCAATATATAAAACCGGGTTATCATCTTGTACACTGCTAATAAGAAGTCCTTTTGCATCATAAGGGGTACTGGGCATAACTACCTTGAGCCCGGGTATATGAGTAAATATCGCCTGCAAAGCTTGAGAATGTTGAGCTGCCTGTTCGCCTCCCCTGTTAATAATTCCTCGTATAGTTAATGGAACATTTATCTTGCCACCAAACATGTAATACCAATTTGCTGCGTGGTTTGCTATCTGGTCCATAGCATAATACATAAAATCCATTCTTGGATGCGTTACAATGGGACGCATTCCGGCTAATGCCGCACCTACTGCTGCCCCAGTAATTCCATTTTCAGACACAGGGGTATCAATAACACGCTCATCGCCAAATTCATCAAGAAGACCAACCGTAGTAGTTCCTACATACCAGGGACTAGTAACTCCCTGTCCAATTAAAAAAACACTCTTATCCTCTCTCATCATTTGTTTCAGACCTTCATTAATTGCCTGAGCGTATGAAAGTTTTCTCATTTATCCTCCTTAGGATTTGAAAACATCGTTTAATACCTCACTTTTATCAGGGAAAGGGCTTTCTTTAGCAAATTCAATGGCTTCCTCTATCTCCTCATTTACCTGCTTGGAAATTTGTTTTTTCTTTGATTCAGACAAGATATTTTCTTTCAATAGAAATTCTTCAAGTCTTTTTAAAGGACAATTATCTACCCACCATTCCACCTCTTCTTTGGATCTAAGCCCTTTATCTATATCCCAATTTGGTCCTACATGGCCTCGCCATCTGTATGTCATACACTCTAACAAAGTTGGTCCTTTTCCGTTTCTGGCGTCTTCAATGGCTTCACTTGCTGCTTGAAAAACCTCTAATACATTATTGCCATCAATTTGAATTCCTGGCATCTTAAATATCTGTGCTTTTTTGTAGATATTACCATTTAGCTGTCTGGCCGAGATATGCATATGAGTAGAATAAAGATTATTCTCACAGATAAAAATAATAGGTAATTTTTTGAGTGCAGCAAAATTCAGGGACTCATAAAATACCCCTTCGTCTGTAGCTCCATCTCCAAAAAAGGCAACTGAAACACCACCATTTTTTTTTATAGAAAAAGCTAATGCTGTTCCAACAGCTAAAGGTATTGTTCCAGCAACAATAGCAGAACTTCCTGGCAGCCCCACAAGAGGAGATGTTATATGCATAGAGCCACCTCTACCACGGGAGCAACCCGTCACTCTGCCATACAACTCGGCCATCATTAGCTTTATACTCCCGCCCTTGGCAATGTAATGACCGTGAGAGCGATGAGTGCTAAAGACATAATCATTGTTTTCTAATGCAGTGCAGACACCTGTTGCCACAGCTTCTTGCCCGATATATAGATGGCACGGACAAATGATTTCCTTTCGAGTAATTAGGTCGGCAATTTTTTCCTCTACCATACGAATCTTCAGCATCGTCATATAAATCTTCCACAATACCGTTGTCGGAATACCTTTAACCAATTCCATAGTAATTGGATTAGAACATTGTTTCATCTTCTTTTTAACCTTTCCTCTCCAGCTTCCTAATCAGTCAACTATTTATGCAGTCTACTTACAAGCGGTTCAAGTAGATGAGTCCTTAGGGTTTTCAGCATTATCTCAAAATCAATCCCCAGTGAGTGATTTCTCACGTATTCTAGTTGAAGCCTGAGCTTTTCGGGCCTTATCTTTTCCATATAAACCTTTTCAGGATCTTTACTTCCAGCAAGAATTTTACCCTCGTCTGGATTCCATAGGCTGGCCCAATCCGTTATCCCGGGATTAACAGTAAGGATAACCTTCTCTTCCTCGGTAAACATATTAACATAATGTTGAACCTCAGGTCGAGGACCAACAATACTCATTTCACCTTTAAGAACATTAATGAACTGCGGCAGCTCATCAAAATTGTATTTTCTAATAAGCCTGCCTATCTTCGTAAGCCGGAAGTCATCTGCTGATGTTGACGGGCCCCCAAGTCTCTCCGCATCAGTTACCATTGTCCTGAACTTATATATCTTAAATAGTCTCCTACTCTTGCCAACTCTCACTCCTCTAAAGAACACAGACCCTTTGGAATCCAGTTTTATGAATACGGCAATAACTACAAACAGGGGAAATACAATTACGAGCCCCATCAAAGAAAATGCAATATCAATCAAACGTTTTAACATAGACTCAATCTTTTTTCTTTAACTGGCATTAATAATTTTATTGCTCCCCAAATTGAACCTAAACCGTAACCTATATGAAACGATGCAAACATTATCGGTATAATAAATAAATACCTGAAATTCTTTTCACGAAAGGCTGTCTTGCAAGAAAAATAAAAATTAGCTAAAGAATACGAGCCAACTATGAACAGAAATAACCATAGAAAAACCACAGAAAAGGATGAGAAAATTGCTGAACCCACCAAACTTGAGACAAACACCAAAGGAATCAGATGTCTATATGACACAGGCATGTGTTTAACATATTTCATAGGATAGATAGCCCAGACCCCATTTCTAAAGTTATGCTTACAAAATGATTTAAAGTCAGAGCGAGCATAGTAATAAACTATAGCATCAGGGACCAAAAGAGTCTTGCCACCTGCTCTTTTCAACCTTAAATTAAAATCCATGTCCTGACTATGGATGAGTTTCTCATTAAAAAATCCTATTTTTTTAAATACATCTCTTCTATAGCAACCATAAGCTGCGGTATCAACCCATCTCGGTTCTTTAGAATAATCTATCCTGTAATAAGCATTGCCTACACCGAATGGATGGGATAGAACAAGTGTAATAGCTTTGCCGACAAGATTATTATCTCTTGGAACTATTCTCCACATCCCGCCTACATTATCAGCGTTATACTTTTGTGAATTCTTAATACATTTTAATATATAATCCCTTTTGCAAGCTGCATGAGCACTCATTATCATGATAAATTCACCATTTGCATGTTTAATACCCATATTAAACGCACAAGGAGTAATTTTCTTCGGATTATCCAAAAGTCTAATAAAAGAATACTGCTGTGTATATCTTTCCATAATTTTTCTTGTTCTATCCTCGCTCATCCCATCAACCACAAGGATCTCAAGTCTATCTTTTGGATAATCGTTTGCCATAATAGACTCAAGGCACTTATTGATAAATTTTTCTTCATTGCGACAAGGAATAATGATGGAAACTAAAGGTAAATTATTTTTCATGAAGTTCCTCTTAAATCTTTAATAATTGACTTCCACTCGGGGGTGGACCCCATGAGATAATAAGTTCAGTCTGGTAGATGGCAAGTTCTTCATATGACATCCCATGGAAGGACTTGTCAATTTTCATATTTCTCAAAAAATTAATATCATTGGGATCCGTTTTATTTTCTAACCAAACAACTTTGGCGCCACATTCTTCAAAAATATTTAGAAACTGTTTCTCACGTAAACGATTATGATAACTAATTTTATTTTTTACAAAAAAAGACCATAAGAACTCAGGATATTTCAAGAAATTAACTTTTGTTATTTTTTTATCAAAACTGACGTAATGGTCATGTAGTCCGATCAAGTGATATGCGATACCGGATCTTTTAAGAACTCTCTTGGACTCCATTGTTAAATCATATATTACCTTCTTAGGTACATGTTCAAGGACAGCATGGCTATATACTAAATCGACACTACCCTCTTCCAAACCTGTCCTTGATGCATCTCCGGGAGCATGATAAGTACTATTTGCTCTCGAAAAAAAATCATCTAAATTCGAACTTTTCTTTAACTTTGAAAGCCTTTTTCCCAAGACACTTAATGAAATAGATGTAATTTTCGAAATTTTATCCAACTGATTTTCTATACTTCTAACAAGCATTTTTACAAGGTTATAGCGGACATGCGAGACATGGTCATACGTATGGCAAATCTTTACACCCATCAGATATAGGAGTACAAAGCAAATCGGCTCCCAGCCTGTACCAATTTCAACAACAGTAGCGCCTTCTAATGGAATATACTCATTAATTTTTCTCATAGCTTTTAATAGGCCAACAATTCTTTCCTTAATTTTCTCTTCATTATGAGATTTATTCACTCTTTGTAGTAGATAGTTAATCTTTTCTCCCATCGGCAATTTACTTAAGAAAAATTGAATTAGAACTTTTATTTTCCACATATCTTTACTTCCCTCTTCATTCACTGGATTTGTCATGTGGCATAACGATAAAACCTTTTTCTTTTCCTTATCTTTATCTTTTCTTGCTTTTTCTCAACCAGAATTATTCTAAAGTTATGGTGGCATTTAGAGACTATCTTTCCCCAACCTAACTCATAGAGTCTGGTTTTATCATCGTACCCGATCCATTCGGTCTCATCGAGTCTGTTTCCCTCTTGAGAAAGAACCCAATCATAGCGAACGGGGATAATTATTTGATATCCCTTGTTAGCTGCAAAATCTAAGGTTTTTAGAGAAAAAATATCCTTCATCGGCACGGATGATGAAATTATCAATTCCCAATTTCTTTTGAGCATCAAAAACTATCTCTTCAAGGTATTTGAAGCAATCCGCTCTGGTCTTTCCTGAATGTAGCTTATGGGTAACTGCCTCTTCTCTTACAAAGCCAACGGACCACTGATAACAAGGTTTTCCCTTATTTTTCTTATTGAATCCTGGAACTGCTTTTTCTCTTTTCTTACTTTCCAGAGAATGAGTGGATCTATCTATGTCTAAGATGGGAAAACCCTGCAAGACAGCCTCACCAAAGTTCTTGAGAATATCTGCATTTACCTCGTTAGTATCAAAAGGCATTTTTAGTTGTTTAGGGATTTCCGTTAAGATATTCATATCTCAGCTCCCATAACTTCACAGATATAGGCAATATCCTTTTCTTTTAATTCAGCATACATGGGTAGGCTTAGTATCTCTTTACTCATTTTCTCTGTCACGGGAAATTCCCTTTCCTCATATCCTAAATAACTATAAGCAGGTTGAAGATGAAGGGGTAAAGGATAGTGGATTCCCGTGGAAATCCCTTTAATTTTCAAGATATTCTGCAACCTATCCCTATTCTTTACTCTAACCACATAAAGATGATAGACTGGCACAGTATTCTCTAATACCTTGGGGGTAATAATCTCAGGAAAAGGCTCAAATAAATGATTATATAATTCGGCTTTCTTCCTTCTTTCCTCATTCCAATCTTCTAGGTGCCTCAATTTTACTCTGAGAATAGCAGCCTGCAGTGCATCCAGGCGGCTATTAAATCCTTCAACCTCATGTAAATACTTTTTAGTTCTTCCATGGTTGCGTAACATAGCTATTTTTTGAGCTAACTCTTCATTATTAGTAACTATTGCACCAGCATCACCATAAGCTCCTAGATTTTTTCCCGGGTAGAAACTAAAAGAGGCAATATCTCCCAGGGTCCCCACTCGTCTCCCTTTATATTTAGCCCCATGAGCCTGAGCAGCATCTTCAATTATTTTTAGATTATATTTTTTAGCGAGCTGGTTGATAGTGTCCATATCGGCTGGCTGTCCATAAAGATGTACTGGAATGATAGCCTTTGTCTTTGCTGTAATTTTTTCTTCTATTTTATTAATATCAATATTATAGGTATCAGGGTTAACATCTACAAAGACTATTTTTGCTCCTATCATAGTTATTGCTTCAGTGGTAGCAATAAAGGTATTGGGAACAGTAATTACCTCATCACAGGAGGTGAGACCGCAAACTTTTAGGGCCAGCATTAAAGCCTCTGTACCATTGGCTACGCCCACCGCATATTTTGCTTTACAAAAGAGAGCAAATTCTTCTTCAAATTTTCTAACTTCCTCTCCCATAATGAAACTTGTCTTATCAATTACTCTATGTACTGCTTCATCTATCTCATCTTTAATTGAATTATACTGAGCTTTCAAATCAACAAGAGGTATCTGCATTTATATTTCCTCGTATGGTTTCTCAATGAGTCCATAAGGACACCTGAGATCTCTAATCTTTTTTATTATTTTTGCAGGATTTCCGGTTACTACACTATTTGCTGGAACATCGTCCACTACTACTGAACCTGCTCCGACCAGAGCATTCTTTCCTATCCTAATATCAGGCAACAGAGTAGCATTTGCTCCTATTTTGGCACTTTTTCCAATAACAGGACCTTTTAAACATTCCTTAGCTTTTGGGCATAAAGGGTGATAAACATTAGTCAATACAACATTGGGGCCAATCCAACATCCTTCCTCTAGAACTGAGAACTCAGGAATAAAAGCTTGTGAGTGAATTCGCACATTATCTCCAATCTTCACATGATGCTCAATTACTGAATGTGTCCCAACACTCACATTATCCCCTATTTCATTATCTTCCCTAATCAACACACTATGGCCAGTAACAAAATTAGTACCAATTTTGTTACCTGCATAAATAACAGTATGGGAACGAATAACAACATTGTCCCCAATTACTGTCTCTAGCTCGCCCGGCTTTTTCCCTCGTGGTGGCACTCCAATAATCACATATTCACCAATAGCCACATTCTCTCCCAGATTAACATTAGGATAAAGTGTATATTCTCCTCGGTTATGCTCTTTACTCAAAATTTCACCTCCACCGGAATCCCGTTAGCCTTAAGAGACTTCTGAGCTGCTTCCAATACCTTTATTACCTTCAGTCCATCTTCTCCATCAGATAAGGGTCTTTTGCCGTCCTGGATGCACTCGATGAAGTGGGAGCACTCCATACTTAAAGGTTCGACAAAATTAATCTGGGGGATAAGAATATCGCCCGCTCGTTTAATAAGCTGGAATTTTCCAAAATCATCATATTTTCCCAAATTATTATTAAGAGTTTGCCTGGTTATCCCCTTGTCAAAAATTTGCACTTTTGCATCTGGAGAAGTATCATCATAAATTATCATCTTCTTGCTTCCTACAATGGTTATTCGTCTGACTTTATTAGGGTCAAGCCAGCTTAGATGGATATGAACAGATTTATCATCGCTGAAATCAAGATTCATAAAAACTACATCTTCTAGCCCTTTCTGAAGTCGTGTAATTCCTCTCGCTGATACCTGGAGAGGTTCCTCTTCCAGCCAGTATAAAACTATGGAAATATCATGAGGAGCAAGATTCCACATAACATTTACATCCTGGCGTACCCGGCCAAGATTAAGCCGCTGAGCATAAATATAGTAAATATCACCTATTTCTCCACTTTTAAGGTATTCTTTAATTTTTCTTACCGCCGCATTATACTCAAAAGTATGTCCCACCATTAGTACTTTACCCTTCTCTTTTGCTATATCAATAAGTTCTTGAGCGCTCCTGCTATCAAGAGCTAATGGCTTTTCCACTAACACATGTTTATTATGAAGAAGAGCTTGTTTTGCTATTTTGTAATGGGTGAGGGGTGGAATAGCAA
>JAUWRC010000125.1 GCA_030610745.1 Clostridia bacterium | reverse complement strand
AAAAATTTTTAATAATAAAGAGTTTTTATATAGTAAAGGAATAGAAATATTAATACAAATAAGCCGTATGCTTGCCATTAACTAAGGCCTTCTATTTGTTTGTAGATTATTATTTGTTGTTTTTTATCTACGAACTACGAACTCATAACTATGAACTATAAGAGAGGATTAAGGTGAGGGGAAAATATCTTTTTACTAAATACTAAATACCAAATACTAACTTTGAAAAGGGAGGACTATCTATGCTTTCAGATTTAGAAATTGCCCAAGCAGCGAAGATGAAGCCTATTGCCGAGATTGCGGAGGCTCTCGGCATTAAGGAAGAAGAAATTGAACCCTATGGAAAGTATATGGCTAAAATTTCCCTTGATATACTGAAGAGATTAAAGGATGCCCCAGAGGGAAAATTTATTACTGTAACGGCCATTACCCCTACTCCTCTGGGAGAAGGTAAAACTGTAACTAACATTGGCCTGGGGCAAGCTCTAGCCAAGCTCGGAAAGAAAGTTTGCAATACTTTGCGTGAACCCTCAAAAGGCCCTACTTTTGGCATAAAAGGAGGAGCCTGTGGAGGAGGATATTCCCAGGTCCTTCCTATGGAGAATATTAATCTACATTTCACCGGTGATATTCATGCTGTAGAAACAGCGCACAATCTTCTGGCGGCAGCTATGGACGCTAGTATTCTTCTAGGAAATAAACTCAATATTAACCCTCTGGATATAACCTGGCGCCGCTGTGTGGATATAAGCGATCGAGCCCTAAGGCATATCATTATTGGATTAGGCGGCAGAGCTAATGGTTATCCCCGTGAATCTGGCTATGATATTACTGTAGCTACAGAGACTATGGCTATCCTTGCCTTGACCACTGGTCTATTTGACTTAAGAAAAAGATTGGGCCGAATAGTTGTCGGCTATACCTATAATGGTAAACCCGTAACGGCTGAGGACCTTAAGATTGCCGGAACCATGACTGTACTTCTCAAAGACGCTATTAAGCCTAATCTGGTTCAAACTCTAGAGGGTAGCCCTTGTATAGTGCATACAGGTCCCTTTGCCAATGTTGCCCACGGTAATAATTCAGTCCTGGCCGATAAGGTAGCTTTAAAACTTGCTGATTATGTGGTTACTGAGAGCGGCTTCGGAGCAGATTGCGGCTGTGAGAAGATGATAAATGTTAAGTGTCGCCAGGGAGGATTAAAACTTGATTGTGCTGTAGTTGTAGCTACTGTAAGGGCCCTGAAAATGCATGGAGGTGCCTTTACTGTTCGCCCAGGAGTGCCTTTGGATAAGAAATTAGTAGAGAAAGAGAATATGCCGGCATTGGAAAAAGGCTGCGAGAACCTGGCCAAACAGATTGAGAATGTAAAGCTCCATGGGGTTCCGGTAGTAGTAGCTATTAATAGATTTACTGCCGATAGAGATAGTGAAGTAGAACTTGTGCGCCAGCAAGCACTCGAGGCTGGAGCAGAAGATGCTGTTCCTATCGAAGCCTGGGCTAAGGGAGGCGATGGATGTATTGAACTGGCTAAAGCGGCTGTTGCTGCCTGCGAGAAACCTAATCATTTCCACTTCCTTTACCCTGATGATATATCCATTAAAGAAAAAATCGAAACCATTGCTACTAAAATATACGGAGCCGATGGAGTTGATTATACTCCTCTGGCTAACCAGAGAATTAAACTTTATACAGATTTAGGTTATCATAAAATGCCTATTAATATGGCTAAGACTCATCTTTCCCTTTCTCACGATCCAAATTTGAAGGGGGTACCCAAAAACTTCCGCGTTCCTATCCGTGATGTAAGGGCTTCAGTGGGTGCTGGTTTTCTCTATCCACTTCTGGGAACAATGAGTACCATGCCTGGTCTACCCTCCAGGCCAGCAGCTGTTGACGTGGACATTGACAAAGACGGAAAAACAGTAGGACTGTTTTAAGCTGTAAGCCTTAAGCTGTAAAAAGTCGCTCGTTGCTTGTCGCTCGTTGCTTGTCGCTCGTTGTTCGCAAAAGAAGGTAGCGGTCGGATTTATCCGACATTGTGTGTCCCATTATACCATATTTTATACTTTATAGTCTAATGGAGGAGCAGAGCGACGAAGCAATCTTGCTTTTATCGATGAACAATGAACTATGAACTGAATTAAGGAGAAATAAATGGCAGCAGAAATTATAGATGGAAGGAAAATAGCTGGAGAAATAAAAGAGAAGTTAGGGAAGGAAATTGAGGAATTAAAAGATAAAGGCATCACCCCTTCTTTATCCAGTATTCAAGTAGGTGAAGACCCGGGTACTAAAGTTTATGTACGGGCACAACAAAAATCCTGCCAGAAAATAGGAATTGAGTACAGCCTGCATCAGTTTAAAGGAGATATTTCCCAAGAAGAACTTGCTAATTTTATCGCTCGCCTAAACGAAGATAAAAAAGTAAGCGGAATAATCCTTCAGATGCCCCTACCCTCCCAACTGAATGGTAGAGTTTTGCAGCAAATGATTAACCCTAAAAAGGATGCCGAGGGAGTCTCTCCAGCTAATATGGGTATGCTTGTCTATGGCAGGCCTATTCTCGGACCCTGCACAGCTATGGCTGTAATGGAACTCATCAATTCTACCGGAGTAAAACTTTATGGTAAAGAAGCAGTCGTAGTAGGACACAGCGATATTGTTGGAAAGCCAACTGCTCTTTTACTCTTGAATAAATTCGTCACTACCTCTGTTTGCCATATTGCCACAGGAAAAAGAGGCACTTTACCTCAATGTATAGCTAAGGGAGAGATTCTTGTTGTAGCTGTAGGAAAGGCAAATTTAGTCAAAGGAGAGTGGATTAAGGAAGGAGCTATTGTCATTGATGTAGGGATTAATCGAGTAGAAGGAAAAATTGTAGGAGATGTAGAATTTGATGTAGCAAAGGAAAGGACCTCCTATATAACACCTGTTCCGGGAGGAGTAGGCGCCGTAACCACAGCCATGCTTCTCAAAAATACTGTAGAAGCAGCAAAATTGCAAAGTTAGCCCTGCAAGATCCCTAAAATCATCCTCTCTATGGCTATAGCTGGCTCTTCTCTTCCCGTTTTAATAGAAGCTTCTGTTTCTACTAAATATTTAAAAGCAGTGACTAGCTGGGAAAGGCTAAATTTCCTCACCGCTTGAATGTATTCGGCAGCGATGTTTGTATAAAACTGAGAATAGTAGCTTTTTGGCCTAAAGATGACAGAGCATGCTTCTTGAGAAGAAATCTTCCCCTCTTTTTCTTTAATCTTGAGTAAAATCCGCATCTCACGTGTCACCAGAGAGTGAATTCTCAAGGGCTCCTCCCCTTTTTCTAAAAGTCGGCAAAGAATAAAAAGAGCTCTGGAAAGAGCTTTTTCTCTCACCGCTCTGGTTAAGTCAAATACCCCCATTCCCTTACCTTCCCCTACTGCCTCCTCTACATCCTCTTTCTCTATTACTCGCTTAGGATGAGTATAAAGAACTAATTTCTCTATTTCGTTATTCAACTCTCGAAGGTCATTCCCTACCCTATCCTTAAAATAAAGAAGAGCCTGGGAGCTGATTCTCTTTCCCTCTTTTTCTATTTTTCCTTTAATCCAGGCCATAACCTCCCCCTCCCATAAGGGATAAAAAGAGACGACCTTACCTTTTTCCAAAAAAGTTTTATAAAGCCTTTTTCTTTTGTCTAATTTTTCCCCTGTACAAACAAGACAGGTAGTTCCTACCGGATTATCCAGATATCTACCCAGAGCCCTTTGATCCTCATCTGATAATTTATCTACCTCTTCCACCACTACTAGCCGCTTCTTTGCCTGAAGGGGAAAAGTGTTGGCTGATTCTATGATCTGACTTGCGGAAATATTTGCACCTGAAAACCTCTCGTAATTGAACTCTTTGTACTCAGGTGAAATAATCCTCTTTTTAAGATTTTTCAGCGCTTCTTCCTTAAGATAACCCTCTTCTCCCTCAAAAAGATAAACTGAGGTAATTTTTCCAGCCTCCAATTCTGCTATAAACTGTTTATATTTCATTGATTAGTTCGTATTTCGGCGTTCATGGTGCATAGAA
>JAUWRC010000055.1 GCA_030610745.1 Clostridia bacterium | reverse complement strand
AAATATTCAGTGAACCACGTCATTGCGAGGAGCGATAGCGACGAAGCAATCTCAAAGTAGCGGTGCGATTTATCGCACACATTGTAGCAGTCGGATTTATCCGACAAAAACTGTCTAATGGAGGAGCGAACTTTAGTTCGCGACGAAGCAATCCCAATGAGATTGCGAGCGACGAAAATTCACCGCTACATTGTGCTCGGGTGAGGGGGCACGAGATACGAAAAAGAAGGCGAAAAGATTATGAGTATCGTCAAAGAAGAAGCAAAGAAGCTCATCAACAAATTGCCAGACAAAGCAACTTGGGATGACATCATGTACGAATTTTATAAAAAGTTAACAGTTGCTTTGAAGGCTGCCGAAGAAGGACATGTTATCTCTCACGAGGAAATTAAAAAGAGACGAAAATTATGAATGCTCAGATTGATGAAATAAAAGATATTTTCGTTGAGGTGTTAGAAAAATATGAAGTAAAAAGAGCTGCTCTTTTTGGTTCTATTGTGAGAGAAGAAGCGACCAAAGAAAGTGATATTGACCTGCTTATTGAATTTAAAGGGGAAAAAAGTTTATTAGATCTTGCAGGTTTAAAGTTAGAACTTGAAGAACTTTTAAAAAGAAAGGTGGACGTTATTACTTATGGCTCTCTCCATCCTCTTTTGAAGGAAAAGATATTAAGTGAACAAGAGGTAATTCTTTGAAAAAAGATGCCAAGATATTTATAGAACATATATTAGAATGCATTGAGTTGATTGAGAAATACACTAAAAATAAAACAGAAAATGAATTATAGAACACTATCCCAGTCCAAGATTCAATCATCCGTCGACTAGATATAATTGGATCAACAGACAAAAACATTCCAGATGAAATAAAAGAAAAACATCTAGAGGTAGCCTGGAAGGAGATTGCAGGCATGCGAGATATCCTTATCCATGAATATTTTGGAATAGATTTGAAGCTAACATGGGAGGTTATAGCAAAAGATATTCCAGATTTAAAGAAAAAGATGTTAAAAATAAGGGAAGAATTGAAACAAAAGAATGTTTAATGAAATCATCATCTATAGTGACGTTGTCACTATTAAGAATCTAGTCAATAAAAGGAAAAATTTTTATGAGTAATTCGCTAAAATCTACCGACCCCGAGATAAAAGAAATCCTGAGAAAGGAACTTTTTCGGCAGCAAAATACCCTGACTCTTATCCCTTCAGAAAATTATCCTAGTAGAGCTGTCTTAGAGGCGGAAGGGTCAATCCTGATGGATAAATATGCCGAAGGCTACCCTAGAAGACGGTATTACCAGGGCTGCCAGTTTGTGGACGAGATAGAAGAATTGGCTATTCAGCGAGCAAAAAAGCTCTTTAGGGGCGAGCACATAAATGTACAGGCCCATTCAGGAACTCAGGCTAATATAGCTGTCTATCAAGCTTTACTTAACCCCGGGGATACTATTCTTTCCTTAAAATTATCCCATGGAGGACATCTTTCTCACGGTGGCTGTGAAAAAACGCTGACCCATACTCACTACAGAATAGTTTATTATGGAGTAGATAAGACATCAGAGGTATTCAATTACGAAGAAATTCGACAAATAGCCTTAAAGCATCGTCCTCGATTAATAATAGCAGGTACTAGTGCCTATCCACGAGCTATAGATTTTGCCCCCTGGAGGAAGATTGCTGATGAGGTAGGAGCTTATCTTTTAGCTGATGTGGCTCATATTATAGGCTTAATTGCCGCTGGTCTGCATCCAGATCCTGTACCTTACGCCGATGTAGTTACAGCCACAACCCAAAAGACTTTGCGTGGCCCGCGAGGAGGACTGATTATCTGTCGACAAAAATACGCCTCCTTGATAGACAGAGCTATCTTTCCCGGAACTCAGGGGGGGCCTTTTATGCACACTATAGCAGCAAAGGCAGTATGTTTCAAGGAAGCAGCAGAACCTCAATTTAAAAAATATCAAAAGCAAATCATCTCTAACGCTAGAGAATTAGCCAAAACCTTAAATAACGGGGGATTTCGTCTGGTCTCAGGAGGAACAGATACTCATCTTATACTGGTAGACCTCTCTAACAATGGCATAACTGGCGATAAGGCAGCTGCTATTTTAGAAAAAGCAGGAATAGTAGTTAATAAAAATTCTATTCCCTTCGACGCTCAACCCCCTTCCCTTACCTCAGGAATAAGACCAGGAACTCCTGCTCTTACCACCCGAGGAATGAAGGAGCCAGAGATGAAATTAATTGGAGAGTGGATAAGCAAAATATTACACAATCCAGAAGATGTGAGTCTTAGAAAAAAAATTAAAAAAGATGTAGAGAAACTTTGTAAAAAATTCCCTATTTATGAGGAACTGTAGCGGTGCTATTGTAAATAGGGATAGCGACCATTTTTAATATATCCGAATCCATTGGGAGATAAAGACCTTAGGTGCTTCGCTCGGCTCGGGAGCGGGAGAAAAAATCTGCCATCAAGAGCTATATTGACATTAATAAACTCTTCTATCGCCTATTAGAGGCTTAAAAAAATCACAAAAAGGGGAACAGGGTACTTTTTAGAAAGGATTTTAGCAATGTTGAAAACTGCAAGAGACTTAGCTAATGACAAAGGTAAGTATACTGAAGCCTTGGTTGAAAAAGTAACCTGTCCCCCTTTTTTTTCTTTGTATAAAGATGCATTGAAATATTTGAATAGCTTTGTCAATTATGAATACTATACAAATTATTTTTATGACCCCGACCACTTTGATTTAGACCGCGTTAAACTTCTTCTGCATTACCTGGGTAATCCCCATCTTAAAATGGGTAAAATTATACATGTGGCAGGCACTAAAGGGAAGGGATCTATCTGTGTTATGCTCTCTTCTATATTAAACGAGGCTGGATTTAAAACGGGTCTCTACACTTCACCACATTTTTATTCCCTAAGAGAAAGAATAAAAGTTAATAATGAAATGATCCCTCAAAAGGAATTGATTGAGTTAGTCAATGAAATCAAACCAGCTGTAGAAAAAGTTAAAGCCGTACTAACTTTTTTTGAAGTGCTTACCGCTCTTGCCTTTTTATATTTTTCTAGAAAAAAAACTGATTTTTCAATATTGGAAGTTGGGCTGGGGGGAAGGTTAGACGCGACTAATGTCATCAATCCCCTCATTTGCATAATTACTCCTATAGACCTTGACCATACTCAACTGTTAGGTAATTCACTAACTAAAATCACCTATGAAAAAGCGGGTATAATTAAAGAAAGGTCTATAGTAATAACATCTATCCAAAAAGACGAAGTTATGCGTGTCATCGAAAAAACTTGTCGCGAAAGCAAAACAAAATTATTAAAAATATCAGAGTTAACAAGATGGGAGAAACTAAAAAGTACTCCTTATGGACAACTCTTTTCTCTTGAAAGCATTTATGATACCTATAAAGAGCTTTACCTGCCTTTGATAGGAGGCCACCAAATAACAAATGCTGCCACAGCAGTTATTGCCTCTGAACTTTTGGATAAGCAGGGCTGGAAGATAAAAAAGAAATCCGTAAAGGAAGGCTTGAAGAAAGTTTATTGGCCGGGAAGGATAGAAGTTATAAAAAATAACCCTTTAATAGTTTTAGATGGCGCGCATAACCCTGCTTCAGCAAAAGTATTAAAAAATACAATCCAGGAGTATCTAAAATATAAAAACCTGGTTCTTATATTTAATTGTTGTAAGGATAAAGATATCAAGAGCATAGCAAGAGAACTTTTTCCTTTGGCCAAACAAATAATTTTAACTAAGACAAGATTTATAAGATCTAGAGAGCCAGAGGATATTGCTAAAACGATGGAGGAATTCAGACAAAGGATTATAATTCAAAAAGATCTAACTAAGGCCGTAAAAGATGCGATAAGGATAAGTGATAATGAGGATTTGATTTGTATAACAGGTTCTCTATACATCGTCGGTGAAGCAAGAAAAATTTTAAAGTCTCATGGAATAGTAAATACTTCGGGTTTAATCCCTGAAGAGAGGGCAGGGAGAAATGAAAAAAAGAAAGAGGAAATCTGTGCTTAGAGGAATAGCTGCATCTCCTGGAATTACTATGGGAAAGGTGTATATTCTGGAGAAGGAGGACTTTCCCATTCTTGAATATAAAATCAAAAAAGAAGAGGTTGAAAAAGAGATAGAAAGATTTAAAGAAGCAGTTGAGGAATCAAAAAAACAATTAGAAGAGATTAAAGAAAGAGTAAAGAAAAAAATTGGAATAAGAGAATCCTACATCTTCCAGGCCCACCTGTTCATTCTGGAAGACCCTCTTCTTATCGACAGTACTATAGAGAGAATAAAAAAAGAGTGCTTAAACGCAGAAACTTCTCTCAGGAATACTTTCAAGGCTTTCCCAAAAAAATTTGCTTCTGCTCAGGCAGGATTTATCCAGGAAAGATTCAGAGATGTAGAAGATATAGGAGAACGCATCCTGCGTAACTTATTAAACAAACCAACCTTCACTCTTTCCCATCTTGAGGAAAGTATAATAATAGTAGCCTATGACCTTGCTCCTTCAGATACTGCTTCTATGCAGAAAGGTAAGATATTGGGCTTCGCCACAGATATTGGAGGGAGGACATCTCATACTGCCATTATGGCTCGGAGCTTAGAAATTCCTGCTGTGGTGGGAATGGGAAATGTAACCCAAAAAGTTAAACCCGGCTCTACGATTATTCTAGATGGAAATACAGGTAGGGTAATAATCAATCCCACTCCTTCTCAAATAGAGAAATATCAAAAAGAAAAGGAGGAATTCTTTTCTTACAAGAAAAGACTGGAAGCCTTAAAGGCTCTGCCTGCTCAAACTCTGGATGGTCGGGAGATAGAATTAGCAGTTAATATTGCTGGCTCAGAAGAGATAGATATTGCCTTAAAAAATGGAGCTGAAGGAGTAGGATTATTCAGAACCGAGTACCTTTATATGAATAGAACAACCTTGCCCACCGAAGAAGAACAGCTACAAGCTTATAAAACAGTAGCTCGTAAGACAGCTCCTAATACCACCATCATTCGAACATTAGATCTAGGAGGAGATAAATTTATTTCCCATTTTCCTGTGCCTAAACAGATAAATCCCTTTATGGGTTGGAGAGCTATAAGACTATGTTTAGAAAGAGTTGATATTTTTAAGGTTCAACTTAGAGCCATTTTAAGAGCAAGCCAATTCGGTAAAGTGAAAATTATGTATCCTATGATTTCTGGCATAGAGGAGATCCGGAAGGCTGACCAGATTCTCTCCGAGGTAAAGAAGGAGTTAAAAAAGGACGGCCTATCTTTCGCTGAAGACATAGAAGTAGGAGCTATGATTGAGATTCCTTCCGCAGCCATAATAGCTGACCTTATGGCCAAAGAGGTAGATTTTTTCAGTCTGGGAACAAACGATCTCATTCAATATAGCCTGGCCGTAGATCGGGTGAATGAAAAAGTAGCCTATCTTTACCAACCCCTGCACCCTACTATCTTAAGACTGGTTGATAATGTAGTAAAATGTGCTCATCGGGAAAACATCTGGGTGGGGGCCTGTGGAGAGATGGCCAGCGACCCTTTATTTGTCCTCATTCTCTTAGGATTAGGCGTGGATGAATTCAGTGTGTCTCCAACTTCCCTTTTGGAGATAAAGAAGGTAATCAGAGGTATAAGATGGGAGGAAACAGAAGAAATAGCTTCAAAGATGCTTAAATTGAGCACATCTCATGAGGCTAGACGTTTCGCTCAGAGAAGACTATCCAAGAAAATCAAAAGAATTTTGGAAGAGGATTAAAGGAGGATAAAGTGCTGGATAATCTGGAAAGAATGGAAAAGATTGATAAAAGTAATATGAGGAAGCTTTTGCTTGAATTTCCTCTTCAATGCCAAAAAGCTGTTCAATTGGGGGAGAATTTAGCTATACCAGAGAAATTTTTTCAAAAAAGTGGCCAGATCGTAGTGTGTGGTATGGGAGGCTCGGCCATTGGAGGAGATATACTAAAGACCCTCCTCTCTGAAAAATTAGAGCTCCCCATTTGGGTAAACCGCAGCTATACCTTACTCCCACTGATGAACAAAAAAACTTTGGTTTTTATAATTAGTTACGCTGGGAATACTGAGGAAACTCTAAATGCTTATAAAGAAGCTATTAAAAGAGAGTCCCTGATTATCTCTATCTGCAGCGGAGGAAAATTAAGACAGCTAAGCAAGAAGGATAAAATCCCTTGCCTCTTAGTTCCCTCTGGTATGCCTCCCCGTACTACCGTGGGGTATCTATTTATTTCTATGCTTAAGATTCTGGAAAGACTGAGAGGAATAGAGGGGGGAGATTATGATGAGCTATTCGGAGTCTTAAGTGAGCTCCGAGATAGATTCGCTCCAAACGTACCATTAAGTAAAAATCTTGCTAAATCTCTCTCTCAAGAGCTAAGGGGAAAAATACCCCTCATTTATGGAGTAGAAGGGCTAACAGATATAGTGGCTCATAGACTTAAAACTCAATTCAATGAAAACAGCAAGATTCTAGCTTTCTGGAATGTCTTCCCCGAACTAAACCATAATGAGATTGTGCCCTGGGAGGGAGAGGGAAAAGTAGATCTCGGACAATTCTATGCCATATTTATCCGCGACAAAGCCGAAGGAAAGAGAATCAAGAAAAGAATAGAAGTTACTCAATCTATAATAAAAGAAAAAGCAAAATGCACAGAAATCTGGACGGAGGGAAAGAATCCCTTAACCAGAATTCTGTCTGCTGTATACACAGGAGACTGGCTAAGCTTCTATCTAGCCATTCTCCAGGAAATTGACCCTACACCGGTGAGGATGATTGATGTATTAAAAAGGGAGTTAGGGAAGGCGTAATTCTAGCGTTTAGCGGGTAGCGTAGAGCGTATAGTTTTTTAGTTATAACCTGTAAGTTTTGGAATAGTAGCGGTGCGATTCATCGCACAATATGGACGGTTTGATTTATCGCACATTGTAGTCGGTGTTAGGTCTAAATCCGACCGCTACCTATACGCTATACGCTATTTTACTAGACCTCAAATATCTCCTTTACTTTTCTTTCCTGTCTTTCATCTATCTGAGTAATGAAATCATCGGTAAGAGTCTGAATGTCTTTTTCAGCTCTTTTTTTTTCATCTTCGGAGATATCTTTTCCTTTCTCTAAATCATCTATTTTTGTTCTTGCTTCCCGACGCAAATTCCTGATGCTCACCCTCGTCTCTTCGGCCCATTGTCGGGCGAGTTTGGCTATCTCTTCCCTCCTCTCTTCAGTCAAAGAAGGAACAGCTAATCTGATGACGTTTCCATCATTACTGGGATTTATACCTAAATCAGAAGCCAGGATAGCTTTTTCTACGTTATCGAGGATGGTTTTGTCCCAGGGCTCTATAATTATGAGGCGAGGTTCAGGAATAGAAATATTAGATAATTGCTCAAGACTCATTTTTGAACCATAACAATCTACCTTTATCCCCTTTACTAAATCTGCCCGTGCTCTTTCACTTCGCATATGAGCATATCTATCTATCAGGCTCCGAACAGTTTGCTGCATCTTCTTTTTGGTCTTCTCATGAACTTCCTTTATCATTTTTCTCTCCGTTCCCCCTCACCCCAAGGGGAGAGGGAACTTTCTTTTCTAACTAACGACTATATACCAGCGACTAGCGACTAAATTAGCCTCCGACAATGGTCCCCACCTTTTCTCCCAGGAGTATTCTCTTAATATTACCTCTCTTCTGAAGATTAAAAACAATGATAGGCAAGTAATTATCCATACAGAGCGAGATAGCTGTAGCATCCATAATTCCTAATCGGCGGTTAATCACCTCTGTATAACTTATCTCATCAAATTTTTCAGCCTTTTTATCCTTAAGAGGATCCGAGGAATATATCCCTTCTACCTTGGTAGCCTTCAAAATCACTTCTGCTTCTATCTCTAAGCCGCGCAGAGCCGCTGCTGTATCAGTAGTAAAATAAGGATTCCCCGTTCCCCCGGCAAAGATAACCACTCTACCTTTTTCCAGATGACGTAAGGCTCTTCTTCGAATATAAGGCTCGGCAATTTCTTGCATCTCAATAGCAGTCTGTACTCTAGTGACTACCCCTATCTTCTCTAAAGTATCTTGAAGAGCTAGGGCATTGAGAATGGTAGCCAACATACCCATATAATCGCCAGTGGCTCTGTCCATTCCCCCTTTGCTAGCTGCCTCACCTCGGAAGATATTCCCTCCCCCTACCATTATTCCTATCTGTACCCCTAGGTCTTTAACGTCTTTGATTTCTGCAGCAACGAGGCGAACACGCGAGAAGGAGATTCCATAACCCTCTCCTTCAGCAAGACTTTCTCCCCCTATTTTTAAAAGAACCTTCTTCCATTTAACTGGTGCTTGATCCATCAATTATTCTCTACTTTTTGGCTTAACTCATATCTTATGAAACGATTAATTTTAATATTTTCGCCGACTTTGGCTATGAACTGCTGCAAATACTGCCTTACTGTCTTTTTATCATCTTTTAAGAAGGGCTGCTCTAATAAACATACCCGACTATAAAACTTTTTTATTCGCCCATCTATGATTTTTTCTATGATTCCAGAGGGTTTGCCTTCTTTCTCTGCCTGTACTTTGAGAATATCCTTCTCCTCCTCGATTACTTCTGGTGGAACTTCCTCGGGAGAATTCCAGCGGGGGTTAAAAGCGACAATATGCATAGCTATATCTTTGGTAAATTCTTGAAATTCAGCATTTCTCGCCACAAAATCTGATTGACAGTAAATCTCTACTAATGCCCCTACCTTTCCATTATGATGAATATAAGAGATAATTCTACCCTGAGTAGTCTTTTCTCCACTTTTTATTTCAGCAATCTGTATTCCTTTCTTTCTTAAAACCTTCTTCGCCTCTTCAATGTCACCCTCTGTTTCCTCAAGGGCCTTTTTACAATCAAGAACCCCTGCTGAAGTTTCCTTTCGCAACCTCTTTATTTCCTCCATGGGAATATCCATTAGCCGTCACCCTCCGTTTT
>JAUWRC010000099.1 GCA_030610745.1 Clostridia bacterium | reverse complement strand
CTCGCGCCCCTTTTTTTTTCAAAACCTTTACTGCCGCCATTAAGGTGCCTGCTGTATCAACTATATCATCTACAATAAGGACTTCCTTTCCCTTAACCCTTCCTACCACATTTATTACCTCTGCCTTATCGGCACTCGGTCTTCTCTTATCTATGATAGCTAGAGAAGCGTTTAATCTCTTAGCATAGGCACGGGCTCTCCTTATCCCTCCCATATCAGGAGAAAGTACCACCAGATCTTTAAGATTCTTCTTCAAGAAATCCTCAATAAGCACTGGGGCAGCAAAAAGATGGTCAACTTTAATATCAAAGAATCCCTGGATTTGAGCAGCGTGAAGATCTATAGTCAACACTCTGTCGGTTCCTGCTATGCTGATTAAATTAGCTACTAACTTAGCCGTAATGGGAACTCGTGGTTCATCTTTCCTGTCCTGACGAGCATATCCATAATAGGGAATAACAGCAGTGATTCTTTTAGCAGAGGCTCTTTGAAAAGCATCTATCATTATAAGCAGCTCCATCAAGTTCTCATTAACTGGGGGACTGGTGGATTGAACAAGAAAGATATCCTTTCCTCTTACATTCTCCTTAATCCTGACATATACCTCTTTATCACTGAAGGAGGTAATCTCTATCCTTCCCAAAGAAATTCCTAGCTCTTCAGCCATTTTCTTAGCTAAGCTAGGATTGGCTCTACCAGTAAAGAGCCCTAGATCGTTTCCAACCTTCATCTCTCTCTCCTTTTATTATCGTATCTCGTTGCTCGTATCTCGTATCTCGTCCCCTTCACCCGAAATTTTTAGCATCTCATTAATTAAAGTATTACTTAAATAGAAACCCATACCCTTTAATCTATGCAATAAAGGAGCTATTTCTGGAATATGCTTTTTCTATGCATTCTTAAGGTCTTCTTTTAATTCTTCAGATGTTAACTCAAATATAGGGACTTTGTACCGAGAAAGAGATTGAAGAAAACTCACTCTTGAAATACCTGCCAACTCTGCCGCACGTCCCGAGGAAAGTTTGCCCATTTGATAAAATTTGACAGCGGCTAACGTCCTTATTTCTTTTGCAAGTTCTTCCGGTGTTTCCTTCAAGGTTATCAATATCTCATCAGGCAACTCTATTTGAACAACTCTTTTCATGATATTTAACCTCCTACCTCAATTGATAATAGCTTATACTTTTAACATACCTGCAAACTCTAATATTATAAGCCGAGAATAAGCAAATGTCAAAAAAATTTCATTGACAGTTTTTGGAGGAGATGATAAATTAAAGGAGGTCCGTAGCTTAAAACCACTGGTGGAGAGAAAAAATTGAAGATAAGATTAAAGAGGCTTGATCCTGACCTTCCCCTGCCGAAATACGCTCATAAAAATGACGCTGGCTGTGACCTTTACAGCAGAGTGGAGTTGGTAATAAAACCAGGTCAGCGGGCATTGGTTCCTACGGGTATTGCCCTGGCAATCCCGGCTGGCTATGCTGGTTTTATTCAACCAAGATCTGGACTTGCTCTAAAAAATGGGATAAGTATTGTAAACTCTCCCGGCCTTATAGATTCTGGTTATCGGGGTGAGGTAGGTGTCATTTTAATAAATCATCATCAGAATAGACCCTTTGAGATAAAAAAAGGAGATAAAATCTGTCAACTGGTAATTCAGAAGGTGGAAACTCCCATCATTGAAGTTGTGAAAGAATTAGATATCACAGAAAGGGGGGAAGGAGGTTTTGGAAGCTCTGAAATTATTTAGGTTCCCTTTTCTTTTGATTTCACCCAGGTCGATCATCACCTCCTCTCTAGTTTCTTTTAAACCTGCTAGTATTCCTTCTTCATCCTTTAATCTCTTTTTCCAAGACTGGCTAAAAAACTAACCAGACTTTTTCTAGTAGGAATTAACATAGGTGTCTCTTCTTTATACTCCTCATAGCCGGGAAATATCTTAATAAAATAAAATTTTTCCTGAATAAATACATACAATATATCCATAAAAATCCAGGCAGGGACGGCGATTAAAAGAAGTTTAGATCTAAAAATTAAAAGGAAAGCAAGAAGAAAGAGAGCATACCAGATAACTCCAGGGTGGCGCACCAGAGCATAAGTTCCTGTTTTTATTAATTTGTCTCCCACTCCCTTGTCTGCATAAGTCTTTTTAAAAGGAATTTCCCAGAAAAGAGAATAAAAAAGGAGAAGAATAGAAATAAATAAGAGGGGCCAGCCCACCCAGGACAAACCCAGAGGCAGGAGAAATTTTTCTTCCTGGAGGCAAACCATAACCATAGAATATCCCCCTAAGAGGCCCGCAGCACCTCCTACAACCAGCTTTCCCAGAGGAATTTTTTTCAAAGAGACAAAATCAAATAAGTAGGCAATCAAAAAACTACAAATTCCGATTATTATGTATTTCATTTATCTAGGGATGACTTCGCTATCATTTCCTTTTTCTTGCTTCTTGTTGTTATCATCTTCATCTTCGCCAGAGCTCCCTATCTAGGTATCTATACTGCAGAGCTTCAGAAATGTGGGCCGAGTCTATTTTTTCTTTTCCCTCTAAATCAGCTATGGTGCGGGAGATCTTAAGAACCTTATGGTAAGCCCTGGCAGAAAGGCGAAGCTCAGAGATAGCCGCGCGCAAGAGCTCCTCTGCTTCCTTTTCAGGACTGGCGAATCTACGAATGTGCTTGGGGTTCATCTGAGCATTGGAGTAAAGAGAAGTTTTTTTAAAACGCTCTCTCTGAATAGCTCTTGCCCTATCCACTCTTTTTTTAATCTGAGCGGACGGCTCACCTACTTCTTTTCCCAAAAGATCTTTCTTTCTTACCCCCGCTACCTCAATATGTATATCAATTCTATCTAAGAGAGGTCCTGAGATCTTATTTAGATGCTTCTGAATCTCTAAAGGAGTACAACTGCATTCGTGTGTGGGATCGCCAAAGTATCCGCAAGGACAAGGGTTCATAGCCGCTATGAGCATAAACCTGGCTGGATAAGTTACAGAGGTAAGGGCACGGGAAACAGTTATCATCCCATCCTCTAGAGGCTGTCGCAAAGATTCTAATACATACCGAGGAAACTCAGAAAGTTCATCTAAAAAGAGAACTCCGTTATGAGAGAGGGATATCTCACCTGGGCGGGGGATTCTTCCCCCTCCAATAAGGCCAGCCTCAGAAACAGTATGATGAGGAGACCTAAAAGGGCGAGTGCCAATAAGAGCTTCACGGGCTGAGAGAAGTCCAGTTACACTGTGAAGTTTGGTGGTTTCAATAGCTTCCTCCAGGCTAAGATCAGGTAAGATGGTGGAAATGCGACGAGCCAACATGGTCTTTCCTACTCCGGGAGGGCCGATCATGAGGATATTATGGGAGCCGGCAGCGGCAATCTCCAGAGCCCTTTTGACATGTTCTTGACCTTTTACCTCGGAGAAGTCCACATCATAAACGGAACTTTGCCTGAGCACTTCCTTCAGGTTACAATCATGGGGCGAGATGGAGACCTCACCGTTAAGAAACTGGACTGTCTGGATAAGACTTTTAATAGGGAAAACATCAATCCCAGCTACTACAGAGGCCTCACGGGCGTTCTCTTCGGGAATAACAAGAGCTTTTATTCCTCTTTTCTTTAAATCCAAAGCTATAGGAAGAGCACCATTGACCCTGCGCACAGACCCATCTAAAGCCAGCTCCCCTAAGATGCTGTAGTTACGAAATTCATCTTTCTTTAGAATACCGCTAGCTTTTAAAATACCTACAGCTATGGACAAATCAAGGGAAGAGCCTTCTTTTTTGATATCGGCTGGAGCAAGATTTACAGTGATTTTTCTGGTGGGAAATTCAAGGGCTGAATTTTTAATAGCAGAACTAACTCTCTCTTTTGCTTCTCTTACTGCTGCATCAGGAAGACCAACAATATTAAACTTAGGAAGTCCTCTGGCCAAGTCAACCTCCACCTCTACTGGGTAGGCATCGACTCCCATAAGAGCACTGGAGTAAACTTTCGCCAGCATCTTCTAGTCCTTTGCTTATTTCTCTTTTTCTTTTTTAAACAAAAATTTTTCGCTCAAATTAGTATATTGTAGCGGTTTGATTCAGACCTAATACAAACAAACTTGAGAGAGCCTTCAGAATAGTACTCTCTTTGCATATACTTTAGTCAATATTATATCAGAGGAGTAACAAAAAGCAAATATATCGCGTAACCGAAGAGGTATTTGACACGAGTAAATCACATACGTATACGAAGAGACGGAAGCGGAGAGGTTTTAATCAATTTGCCAGAATCAAGAGAAATGGTATAACTTAGCTATGAAAACAAAAACTAAAGACCTACATCCTTCTACCTTTTGTTCATTTTTGTTCAGTACTTATAATATATAAGAAAGACAATGAAGAGCAAGGAGGGGTATCTCTGAGAGAGCTCTGAAAAACTCTGTTCCCGTCATTGCGAACGGAGTGAAGCAATCTCTTCTTGAAGTTAGAGAGTCTGCTTTGAATCTGCTTTGAGATTGCTTCAGGACTTTGTCCTTCGCAATGACATTAGAACAGTTTCCTGCTAAAAGTTGCATTTTTCAGAGCTCTCTCAGAGAAGACTTGACGCGATAAAGTCAAAAGTATAGTGTAGTGTAGTAGATTCAACTATACAATTATACACAAAGGAACAAAATGAGTAATCCTTTCCGTCCTGGTAATGGAATAATGCCACCTTATCTGGCAGGTAGGGAAGACGAAATTCTCTGGTTTAAAAATTCCCTAAATTCTGTCCTTTCTTTTCCACAGAATGTGATTCTCTCAGGAATCCGTGGGACAGGTAAGACAGTTTTATTAAGGAAATTTGAAGGCATCTGCACCAAGGAAAAATGGCTCTTTGTAAGACGAGAGTTTAATAATAAACTTAATCAGGAAAGAGAGTTTTTAAATGCTCTCTTAACAGACATTATTACAAAGACAAAAGGTATCTCTCTGGCTAAAAGGTTAAAGAAACCTGTAATAGGCTTTGGTGGAGTGCTCAATGACCAGACCTAATCACCAAAAAAGATCCCAGCGGAGAAACTAACTATACTCCCCCGCTGGAATCTAACGATTGGCTTACAGGGCTTACCAACCAATCACCTTTTTGCTTTTGCATTTCCATTTTCCCCAGCTGCGGTAACAGCCTTCAAAGGTAAGGCTCCCATGAAGAGGATCCCAACTAGTGAATTTAACCGTGGCGCATCCCTTGACAAGCAGTGCTGACTTGCAGTAACTAAGATGGTGCCTATCCAGATGATAGCTTTTGACAGTCATACCAATTAACTTAATCTCAACGTCCAGAGAGGTATCAGCTTCTTTTAGACACAGTGTCCCTTCGATTTCTGCAATATCGCCCACCCCCACGTCGAAGTGTTGTGTGCTATCACACTTCTTTGAACGGGCGTATGCGGCGGTGGGGCTAAAGACTTCCCGTAGTAACGACCCAATCACCGCGGTGACCACGCTAAAGCGTTGTGTGCTAACACTCCTCGAGACAACTTCTTTCACCGGTTCCTTCGAATGGATGTATACGATGACATCACCAAAGGTTTCCGGTATACGTTCGTCAACCCGAGCGACCAAGTCTTCTCCTGTATGCCGTTTCACGTACTCTGGTGCATAGCCATGTGAAATAATTTCTGCCTTGTACTTGAGGGTTTCTTCCTCAGGATCATAAACCGGCTCAGTCA